>CAKTHQ010000023.1 GCA_934565415.1 uncultured Oscillospiraceae bacterium | reverse complement strand
TGGGCACCCCCTCCATGCAGGAGGGGGGAAGAGCTTGCCGCCGGTACCTACCGTTTACCCCGTCAAATCCCCATTTGCCGAGGCGTTCATAGAATTATAACTCATGCAATCGTCCTGTCAAAATTACAAAGATAATTGCGGAAATGGGGATTTGCAGAATTGGAACCGGGCGTAACGACCGTTCTGATTCTAAACTGACCAAACATCCGAATTTTTCTTGCAATCCCCCACTTCAAATGTTATACTAAAACCATCTATTTGACGCAGACAGAAAGAAGGGCTCCTATGGAATTTAACAAGTGCCTTGGGTGCATGGAGGACTTTCAGGGCTACCCCTGCCCCAAATGCGGCTATGACCCGGAAAAGGTGGCTGGGTTGGAATTCGTCCTGCCGCCGAAAACCATTCTTTATGGCAAGTACCTGGTGGGAAAGGTCCTGGGTCAGGGTGGCTTTGGCATCACCTATGTGGGCTGGGACCTGGCTTTGGAGCGGAAGGTAGCCATTAAGGAATATTTCCCCACCGGCCAGGTGGGGCGGACTCCGGGAACCCGGGCCCTGACCTGGTACACCAGCGCAGGCTCTGTGCAGGCCCGGCAGGACGGCATGGAGATGTTTTTAAAGGAAGCCCGGAAAATGGCCCGGGTGGACAGCATTCCCGGGGTCGTGAAAGTAAGGGACCTGTTCCGGGAGAACGACACCGCCTACATCGTCATGGACTTTGTAGAGGGCGAAACCCTGAAAGCCCTGCTGAAGCGGAACGGCACCCTAAGCTGGGACCGGGCGAAGGAGATTTTTCTCCCCGCCATCCGGGCCATGGAGCGGGTCCACCAGGCGGGCCTTGTCCACCGGGATTTAAGCCCGGACAACCTGATGCTCACCCCGGAGGGGCAGATCATGGTGCTGGACCTGGGCGCCGCCAAAGACCTGAACATCAACTCCGGTGCCTCCTCTATGCAGGTAGCCAAAAGCGGCTTCAGCCCCCTGGAGCAGTACACCCAAAAGGGCGGCTCCGGCCCCTGGACGGATGTGTACGCCATGGCAGCCACCATTTACTATTCCCTTACCGGCGTTCTTCCTCCCAATGCGGTGGACCGGGTAGAGGACGACACCCTGTCCTTTCACCGCCCCGGCCTGGCGGTCCTTCCGAAGCAGGCTAAAGCGGCCCTGAAAAACGCCTTGATTCTTTCCCCTAAAAAGCGGACCCAGAGCATGGCGGATCTGGAAGAGGGGCTCTTTGGGGAAGGAAAGCCGGAGCCGGAGCCAAAACCGGAACCCGAGCCGAAACCGGAACCCGAGCCGGAACCCCGGCCGGAACCAAAGCCGGAACCAAAACCCGAACCTCAGCCGGAACCCAAGCCGGAACCCAAGCCGGAACCGAAACCGGAACCGGTGCCTGTTTCCAAGCCCGCAAAAAGGAAAGTTTGGCTCGTGGCGGCGGTGATCGCGGTGTGCGTGGCGGTTGGCATTTATGCAAAGGTCATAAAGCCTGCCAACGATTATCAACAGGCCCAGGCGCTGATGGAGGCGGGAGAATACGAGAAGGCCGCCCAAGCTTTTGGCGAACTGGGAGACTACCAGGATAGCAAAGCTCAGGTCGCAAAGGCAAACGAGGCGGCCGCTGCAGAAAAGGTCAATCAGGAAGCCTATCAGCAGGCCCTAAAGCTGCTGGAGGACAAGCGGTACCCGGCGGCAATCATCGCCTTTACAAAATTGGGAGATTATCAAGACAGCGCCCAGCAGGCGGAAGCAGCCAGAAAGATGAAACAAGTAACTATTGCTGCGGGCTCTTGGCACACGGTAGGCTTTCACAGCGACAGCACCGTGGTGGCAGTGGGGAAGAATGATTACGGCCAATGCGATGTGAGCAACTGGCGGGACATTGTAGCTGTTGCCGCGGGCGGTTATCACACGGTAGGCCTTCGCAGCAACGGTACCGTGGTGGCTGTAGGGCAAAATAGTTTAGGCCAATGCGATGTAAGCAGCTGGCGGGACATTGTGGCCGTTTCTACGGGCAGTCATCACACGGTAGGCCTTCGGAGCGACGGCACCGTGGTGGCTGTGGGGTGGAATCACGGCCAATGCGATGTGTCCACCTGGCGGGACATTGTGGCCGTTGCCGCGGGCAATTCTCATACGGTAGGCCTTTGCAGCGACGGCACCGTGGTGGCTGTAGGGCCCAATTATAACGGCCAATGCGATGTGAGTAGCTGGCAGGATATTGTGGCCGTTGCCGCAGGCGAGTTTCACACGGTAGTCCTTCACAGCGATGGCACCGTGGTGGCTGTGGGGGATAATCACGGCCAATGCGATGTGAGCACCTGGACAAACATTGCCACCCCCTAAAACAGAAGCGCAGGGCTGCCGCAAATTTGTTTTGCAGCAGCCCTGCTTGTATGGGGAACGGCTCTGTAAAATTCGGAAAGCGCGTAAAAGGAGATTCATCCTCTCCGCCGCAGCGATTTCACATGACATTCGTCATATTTCTTACCGCATAGGCGGTATTTCACCCGTCCGAAGGACGGATTTCACCGGGACTGCTGCATTTTGCAGCAGTCCCGCTGTACTCTACGGAAAACAAAATCCCCCGCCTTGCGGCGGGGGAAAGAAGGTAAACTCAGGCTTCCAGGTTGATGCCGGTCTCCTTGTTGAAGACATGGCAGACATGGCCTGCGAAGGTGTACTTAACGGAGGTACCGGCGGTCAGGGAGCTGACCTCGGCGCCGGTCATGTTCATGGTGGAAACCACCAGGACCACATCCCGGCCCATGGAGGTAACGTGCAGGTGCACGGAGGAGCCCATCATTTCGGACACATCCACCTTGGCATCGATGCCTTCCTTGCTCAGCTCAATGTGCTCGGGACGAACGCCCAGGACTACATCCTGCTCGGCAACGTTGTTCTTCTGGAGCTTTTCCTGCTTCTCGTCGGACAGAACCACGGTCTGGCCGCCTACCTGGACGGCGTACTTGCCGTTTGCCTTAACCAGCTTGGCATCGAACAGGTTCATCTGAGGGGTGCCAATGAAGCCGGCGACGAACAGGTTGTAGGGATGGTTAAAGACCTCCTGGGGGGTGCCGATCTGCTGGATGAAGCCGTCCTTCATGATGACGATCCGGTCGCCCAGGGTCATAGCCTCGGTCTGGTCGTGGGTAACGTAGATAAAGGTGGTGTTGATGCGCTGACGCAGCTTGATGATCTCAGCACGCATCTGGTTACGCAGCTTGGCGTCCAGGTTGGACAGGGGCTCGTCCATCAGCATGACCTGAGGGTTACGCACGATGGCGCGGCCGATGGCCACACGCTGACGCTGACCGCCGGACATAGCCTTGGGCTTCCGGCCCAGGTACTGGGTGATGTCCAGAATTTCGGCAGCTTCCTTGACCTTGCGGTCGATTTCTTCTTTGGATTCATGGCGCAGCTTCAGAGCAAAGGCCATGTTATCGTAAACAGTCATATGGGGGTACAGCGCATAGTTCTGGAAAACCATGGCGATGTCCCGGTCCTTGGGGGCCACATCGTTTACCAGGCGGTCGCCGACGTAGAGTTCGCCGTCGGAAATATCCTCCAGGCCGGCGATCATACGCAGGGTGGTGGACTTACCGCAGCCGGAAGGGCCAACCAGGACGATGAATTCCTTGTCCTTGATGTCCAGATTGAAGGCCTGAACAGCAACAACACCTTCGTCGGTGATCTGCAGATTGGTCTTCTTGGTCTCTTCGCCCTTCTTTTTCTTCTTGTTCTTCTTGGCATCGTCGCCGTTAAAGGGGTAGACTTTCTTGATGTTCTTCAGGGTTACGCTTGCCATAGTTTTTCGACTCCGGACATACTGAATCCTCAATGTATGCCCTCGCGCTCTGCCGAGCAAAACAGCAGAGGCATTACGACAGGTCTCCACACTGCCGCACCGTGAGTCCGACGGGGTTTCCTCCTTTATTTTAGCGGGATCAAAGCTATTTTGTGGAGTAGCAGAGTCCCACCGGGATAGGGTAATGATACCACAATTTTCCCTCCGCCGCAATCGTTTGAGTTTACAGTTTTATAGGCGCGCTTTTGTGAGTTTTGACGAAGGAGGCCCCTTCTTTTGCTTTTTTCTTGACTTTTCGGAACCTGAGCGCTGCACTTGTCTCGTGGAAACCCACCGTCCACTTCTAACGTAGACGGTGTACGGTAAAAAGACGGTTGCCCCCCGATCCTGCGAAAGCGGAAAGGAGGGCCGTGTATAGCTTTCGTGGGAAATATTTCCGCAGGAGGCAATACATATGACACTTCAGGATTTTTTCTGTTGCCTATCCATCGTTTGGATTTTAATTCAGATGATCGACCGGTTTCACAACAAAAACAAGTGAGCCGTCTGGTTGCAGCAGACGGCCCACGTTTTGGGAGCCAAGCTCTCTAAACTTGTGACTGTTTAACGACTGTGGCAACCGTCTTGGGTTTCCACATCTTTATTTTAGCACAAGCCCCAACCGGTGTCAACGCCGGTTGGGGCTCTTTTTTTACGGTTCCTCCGGCCAGAAGGGCTCCGGACCCTTGCCGCAGCCACGCTGGCGGATCTGGAGCTCCTGGCTCTTGACGCTGACGGTGGTGCAGGGGGGAATGGAATTTGTAATAAACACATTGGAGCCAATGACGCTGTCCCGCCCAATGACGGTGGCGCCGCCCAGGATGGAGGCACCGGCGTAGATGGTCACGTTGTCCTCAATGGTGGGATGGCGGCGCTTGCCCCGCAGGCTCTGGCCGCCCCGGGTGGTCAGGGCGCCCAGGGTGACCCCCTGGTAGACCTTTACATGGTCCCCAATGACGGTGGTTTCGCCCACCACGATACCGGTACCGTGGTCAATAAAGAAATACTTGCCGATGGTAGCCCCGGGGTTGATGTCGATACCGGTGACGCTGTGGGCGTGCTCCGTCATAATCCGGGGCAGCAGGGGCACCCCCATGGTATACAGCACATGGGCCAGCCGGTACACCGTAATGGCAAACATCCCGGGGTAGCAGTATACGATCTCGTCGGTGCTGTAGGCCGCCGGGTCTCCCTCGTAAAAGGCCTCCACATCGGTCTGGATCACCGCCCGAACGGCGGGGATGGACCGAAAGAACTCCAGGCTGATTCTTTCTGCCTTTTCCTGGGCCTGGGCCTCGGGAAGTTCGGCCCTGAACACCATAGTCATCTGCTTGACCAGGTTATACATCACATCCTCAATGAGCATGGACAGGTTGTGATGGGTATTGTAAATGCGGTAGTTCTTATCCCGGGAAAAGCCGGGATAGACAATGCGCATGAGCTTGCCGATCATGTCGATGACCACCGCCTTGTCCGGGTGGGCAAAGGGGTCCATGCGGTCGATGCTGCGGCCGTTGCGGTAGTCTTCCAGAATGGTATCTACAATCTGTTCCGCTTGCTGTTCCATTGTGGGCATTCCGCATTCCTCCTGGTTTTTTTAGTTTTCTTCTCTCCGGATATCCGCACCCAAAGCGGTAAGCTTGCCGATCAGGTCCTCGTAGCCCCGTTCCACATAGTGAATATCCTGTACAACGGTGGTGCCCTGGGCAGACAGGCCCGCAATCACCAGTGCCGCGCCGGCCCGCAGATCGTGGGCATAAACAGTAGTACCGGTGAGGGACTCCACCCCCTGGACCACGGCGGTTTTGCCGCTGATGACAATGTTGGCTCCCATGTTCTGCAGCTCCGAACAGTAGCCGAAGAACCGGGTCTCGTAGACGCTTTCCGTCAACCGGCTGGTGCCCTTGGCCAAGGCCATGCACACACAGACCTGGGCCTGCATATCCGTCGGGAAGCCGGGATAGGGCATGGTTTTGACTGTGGATTTCCGCAGGGGGCCCTCCCGCATAACCCGGATGGCATCGTCAAAAACGATGATTTTGGCGCCCATCTCCTGGAGCTTGCTGGTAATGCACTCCATATGCTTGGGGATCACGTTCTGCACCAGCACATTTCCCCCGGCAGCCGTAACCGCCGCCATATAAGTACCGGCCTCAATCTGATCCGGGATGATGGCATAGGTGCCGCCCCGCAGGGAATTGACGCCGCGAATTTTGACGGTATCCGTACCTGCGCCGGTAATCCGGGCACCCATGGTATTTAAAAAGTTGGCCAGGTCCACAATGTGGGGCTCCTTGGCCGCATTTTCAATCACCGTCTGTCCGGGAAGCAGGGTAGCCGCCACCATGATGTTCACCGTAGCGCCAACGCTTGCCATATCCAGGCTGATCCTTGCCCCGTGGAGCCCCGCTTCGGTGGGCTTCAGGGCGATATATTCTTCCGTCTCGTCCACATCCGCCCCCAGGGCCTCGAAGCCCTTGATGTGCTGGTCGATGGGGCGGGAGGCAAAATTGCAGCCGCCGGGCAGCGCCACATGGGCGTGGCCGAACCGGCCCAGAAGCGCACCCATCAGATAGTAGCTGGCCCGCATTTTTCTGACCAGCTCCGGATCCGGCATGGTGCACTTTACATCCGTGCTGTCCAGCTCTACCACATGGGGTTCCGGATAGCGCAGCCGAACGCCCATTCCTTCCAGAATGTCTAGTAAGATCCGGACGTCGGAGATATCAGGTACGTTTTCAACGCGGCATACTCCGCTGACCAGCAGCGCCGCAGGCAGAATAGCGACTGCCGCATTTTTCGCGCCGCTGATGGTGACGGTCCCCTCCAGGGGTCTGCCGCCGTTAATTTCATATCTGGCCAAGGAATGATCCTCTCCTTGTGATAGATTGGGGATTCAAAACACACTGTTTCCAGCGTATTCTAACACAAAAGCAGAAAGATGTAAAGAAGGAAATCCTGCCCTTACCGTCTCAGCCCCTTGGGATAGTGGTTTTTAAGCTGGTTTCCGTCTCCCTTGGCCCAGCCGATGCTGCAGCCATCTACGGTCACCAGGCACCAGCCCTTGGTTTTCCCGGGCAACACCTCCCCATGGAGATACCGTTTGATCTCTTCACTGTCCCAGGCGAAATCCACTTTATTTGGGCAGTCCTTCAGCCACAGGGCCAATGCGTGGGCCGGTTCCAGCCTGTCTTTTTTTAGGGTCCCCAGTTCCAGCCCCGGCCGCAGGACCCGCAGCCCCTGCAGCTTTGGCGCTCCCCCCGGCAGCAAAAAAAGCCGGTCCCCAAAGGTGACGCAGTTCTCCCCCGGAAGGAAGATCCCCGTCTCCCGGGCAAAGCTCTGCCAGGCCTTCGGCAGGGCCGCCCCCGGCTCCTCCATAATTTCCGTCTCTTCCCCATCCAGCTTACGCAGCCGGGCGGCAAAATGTCCCTCGCCCCGGAGCTTGTGGGGCCACATCCGGTAGGAGCCGTTTTCCCCGGAAACGAACCAGGGGGCCTCCACCGGCTCCGGGGTAAATTCCGGGTGCCGCTGCAAAAAGGCCGCTACCGCCTCCTCGTCCTCCTGGGGGGCGAAGGTGCAGGTAGAGTATACCAGCAGCCCACCGGGGCGCACCAGCTCTGCCGCGCAGTCCAGAATTTCCCCCTGGCGGCTGGCACACATCTCAACGGTTTCCGGGCTCCAGTCCGTTACCGCCGCCGCCTCCTTCCGGAACATTCCCTCCCCCGAGCAGGGAGCATCCACCAGCACCCGGTCAAAAAATCCGGGCAGGCGGCGGCTTAGGTTTTCCGGCTTTTCGTTGGTCACCAGGGCATTGCCCACCCCCAGGCGCTCGATGTTCTGGGATAGAACTTTGGCTCTGGCCGGATGAATTTCATTGCAAATAAGCAGTCCCCGGCCCAGCAGTCTTCCCGCAATCTGGGTGCTTTTCCCTCCGGGAGCGGCGCACAGGTCCAAAATTTTTTCTCCCGGCCGGGGGTCCAGAAGCGCCACCGGCGCCATGGCGCTGGCCTCCTGCAAATAGTATACCCCCGCCTCGTGGTAGGGGTGCAGCCCGGGCCGGGCCTGGGGATCGTAATAGTACCCCATGGGCTCCCAGGGCACCGGCTCTAAAGAAAAGGGCAGCGCGGGCTTCTCTCCCTTTAAGGGATTATACCTGAGCGCCACCGCCCGGGGCCGCTGGAAGCTCTCCAGAAACGCCCCGTATTCCGGCCCCAATTGGGCTTCCATCCGTTTCAAAAATGCCTCCGGCAGCATAGCAGTCTCCTTTGTGTGTTTTTTCGCATTATAACATATTCTTTGGCCCTTTTGAAGAGGGAAACAGAAAATCCCCCGCCTGGGCGGGGGAAAAGGGTCATTTGGGCAGTACCGTATCCATTTCGTCGAATTCCTTCTGTTTCTGCTTTTTCTTGGCAGGCTTCCGGGGCTGCTTGGGTACCAGCGCCAGAACCGCTTCCATAATGGCGTCGCACTGTTGCCGGGTGGCGTATACCCTTTCCGGCGCTTCCAGCCGGTATATGCCTCTGGCGCCCACCTCCCGGCTGTAGGCAAAGGTCATAGGATCGATTCCCGGAAAATCCAAAGTAATCTTCTCCGGCCGGTTCCGTCCTTCCACGGTCACGGCCAGATAGTTAAAATCGTAAATTGGGTACCCCTGCACCTGCGTCAGCAGCTTGAGCCTGGGCGTCTTCCGTTTTTCCGTAAAGGGTTCCCGGACCCGGCGGTCAATGTTCAGGCTCAGGTCCTCATAAAACCCGCTGTTTTTCCGGAGTGCCACAGGCAGGGTAGGTGCCCGGTCATATAATATCCCCAACCAGTCCTCCCCCTGCCCCGTCAGGTCCGGAATTTGGAAGGCATACAGCCAAGAATTCCCGGCCTGGGTCACATATACAGGCTCTACCGGCAGGGATACCCGGTATTTGAGCGTTTCCAGTTCTAAGAATATATCCTCGTTCCCCAGATAGATGGGGTCTTTCAGGAAAATAGCCGCCCCTGTTTCGGACAGATCCTTGGTAAGGCAATCGTAAGCCTTCCCGGAGACCAGGAGATGCCCCGGCAGGCTGACCTTTACCCGCTCGCTGCCCCGGCAAAGGATCCGGCCGTCTACAAAGAACAGGGCCATTACCAGCATGAAGAGGTTGTTGACGAGCCAGAACAATACCACAACGGGGCTGAAGGAGCCGCTGTCAAAAATAATGCGGACGCAGTTGGCAATCCCGATGATCGACAGGAAAATGAGAATCAGAAAGGGCACCATGTATAATAGCCCCGCAGCCTGCTTTTCCTCCTTCCGGTCCTTCCGGGTGACCTGAAACTGCCGCAGGGAGATGCCCACGGTTTCCAGCAGCACCGGCAGCAGTAAAAAAGGAAACAGAGCCGTCTCGTAAATGGCCGTCCACTTGGTGTTTCGGATATTCTGGCTCAGGGTCCGCAGACTGATGTTGCTGCTTAGATACATGGGCAGCCAGAATAACAGCACCTGGGGCAGGGTACACCGGAAGACCATAAACCCAAAGGCCGCGTAGAGAATGGGGGACAATATATAGCTCAGCCGTTTGAGGGGGGCATACCAGTACCAGACGGATGCCCAATAGTTCATCTTCTGGGCAAAGGTCAGCTTCCGGGAGGTAAAGATGTGCATTCTCCGTCCGGTGGCAATCACCCCTCTGGCCCAGCGGGACCGCTGCCGGATGAGGCTTTGCAGACTCCCCGGGTTCATCCCGGCGGCCAGGGGCTCCCCCAGCCCTAAGCTGACAAAGCCCGCCTTTTCAATGAGAATGCCGGTAGCAAAATCCTCGGTAACGGCCCCCGTGTAAAAGCCCCCAACCGCTTCCAGGGCCTTCCGGCTGAGGACAGTATTGGAGCCGCCGTAAATCACGCTGTTGGTCCGGGTCCGGGCCACCTGAATATCTTTGTAGAAGTAGTCCTGCTCGTTGGGGATCCGCTCCTCGGAATACAGATGGAACTGGAACAGGTCCAGGTCGTAAAAGCTCTGGGGGGTCTGCACAAAGCCCAGTTCGATCCGCTTTTCCGGGGGAAGGGCTGCGTTCTTCCGTTCCGCATCCATAAAATAGGGAACTGTCTTTATTAAAAAGCAGCTTCTGGGGATCATGTCCGCGTCAAAGGTCACAATGTAGGGGGAGTCGCTGTTGCTTAAGGCATGGTTCAGGTTCCCCGCCTTGGCCCCCTTATGGGTATTCCGGCAGAGATAGGTTACTTCCAGCTCCTCTGCCAGGGCGCGCATTTCTTCCCTGTTCCCGTCGTCGCAAAGGTAGATATGTACCCTGCCTTTGTCCGGATAGTCCATACGCTTGCAGCCCAGCAGCGTCTTTCGCAGCAGGGCCGGAGGCTCGGAGCAGGTGGAAACGAACACATCTACCTCCGGCCAATCCCTGTCCGATATCTCCGGCAGAGGGTAGTTTTCCACATTGTACATATTCAGGTAGTGGATAAACGCCTCCACCATGCCCAGAGCCTCTACCACCAGCAGGGTCAGCCCCGCAAAAACGGATACAAAGCCATAGCCAAAGGGAATGGTAAAGAAAATCCGCCACAGCAGATACACCGCCGTAAAATACATATTTATCAGAAACCAGATTCTTTTTCCAAAGCCTTTCCGCATTTTCATTCCTCCCGAAAGAAGTTGAACGCCTCGTCGCCGATATTATACGGGTACAGCTCCACAACGATGTAATCAAATTCATTTTCCTTTACAAAGTCCTCAATATCCACCTGGTCCTCCAGCAGCCACATGGCCTCCATTCTGCCAAAGCAGGGGGCCAGGAAGGTCATCACCGGAGAAAAATAGGAGTCCCGCAGGAAAAATACCGTCGGCCGCTCCGGGTTCGTCACATTCAGGATCCGGTCATAGGCCCGGACCCCGTTGAGATACAGGGAATACATAGAGTCCCGGTAGATGCCCCGGTCCTGTTCCAAAGTCTCCAGCATCAAAAGGGTTCTCTCGGTGCTGCCCTCCGTATGGGTCACGGTACCGCTTTCCTCCAAAGTATCCCGGATGTATTGGTTGTCGTACAGGGGCCACAGGGCGGTAAAGTCCTCCAGGCCCACAAAGTTGACTCCCGTGCGCCGGCCCATGGAGCCCAGCATCCCCTTAGGATAGGTCACGGCCCGATATTGGTCTTTTTCCAGGCTCTTGCCGTCCAGGTCCGCCCCAAAGCGTCGATTTAAGGTATCAAAGAGAATTTTACTTGCTTCAAAAGCCGCCGGGATGGTCCAGTGGTGGTCCGTGCGGAAGAAAGTCTGCTCATAGCTTAGTCCCTCCCCGGGTAAATAGGCCCCCAGGTCCAGGGTCCGGACACCCAGGCGGTTTAGGTAGATCAAAAGCGTTTCTGCCTCTGCCGCCGGATCGTTGGCCGAAAGCCCGGGCCGAAGCCGGGTTACCCCAGGGATATACTTACTGGGGGCCAATACAAACAAAAGCTGCGTACCCCGCCGGGCTGCCCAGTCCCGCATCCGCTTGACCCGCAGGGCGTAGTCAAAAAGCCGGGGGTCTGCCTCCCGGAAAAAGGAGTTGTAGTGCAGGAAACCCGCTTCGTCCTTGATATAAGCAAAGTTGCCAATCTCCCGTTTGTCCATCAGCCGCTGGAGCCAGGAGTAGAATTCGATAAAATCCATTCTCCCGGCTAGGTTTTCCGTCACCGCGCTGTCCAGCGCCGCAACGGCCTGCCGGGGGCTTTCCCCTTGGGCTGCAGCAAGAAGCGCCGGTGCGGTATTCCAGACATTCCAGGCGGAGAAAGAAAGCAATATGGGAATAAAAAGCGCCGTAAAGATGTGTTTGCGAAGAAGATACATAAAGCTTCACCCTCATCAACCGTAGGGGCGGCTATCAGCCGCCAGAAAGCTACCGGTACAGAAGAGTACGACGAATGACAGGCACCGAAGGCAAGCTCTCCTTCACTGCCAACCGTTCATCGTACCTGTCCGTATTGCTGCCTTTCGGGCGGCTGGTAGCCGTCCCTACAGTTTCGGCTCTAAAAATTGAAATAAATAAACGGATTATAACTCCCGCTGACCAGGTAGGCCATGCAGGTCAGGAGCAGCAGAAGCATCCCCGCCGGGTAGCACACTGCCAAAATCCTATTGAGCCTGGAGCCGGTTTTGTACAGATATTCGTTTCCCATTCTGGCCACCGGGGCGCTGAAAATTATCCCCGCCAAAAAGAACACCCAGTTTTCCCTTAGAAACAGCACCGCCGCATCGCTCCATATTCCGTTCCGGTTCAGGCCCAGCATATTCAGGTAAAACCTGCCCGCCTGGTACAGGTCATCCGCCCGGAAGACCACCCAGGCAAGGTTGACCGTCAAAAGGGTATACACACGGTTCCAAACAGGGCCCGGGATTTTCTCTGCGTACCCAAAGAACCGTTCCGCCAGCTGCACCAGAAAATAAAAAAGGCCCCACAGCAAAAAGGTCCAATTGGCCCCGTGCCAGATTCCCGTAAAGAGCCATACGAGGAACAGATTCCGGACCATGATGTCCTTATTTTCATGCCGGTTGCCGCCTAAGGGGATATACACATATTCCCGAAACCAGCCGGTTAAGGAAATGTGCCAGCGCCGCCAAAAGTCCGTAATGGAAACAGCGGCGTAGGGATAATTAAAATTTTCCGGAAACCGGAAGCCGAACATGGCCCCCAAGCCAATGGCCATATCGGAATAGCCGGAGAAATCAAAATAAATTTGCAGGCTGTAGGCTATGCTCCCCACCCATGCCAGCATCGCCGGAACCTGGAGCCGTTCCGTACCGATGGCAGACCAGGCAAATACATTGTCCGCTATGGCCGCAAAGTTGTTGGAAAGAAGTACCTTTTTCCCAAGTCCCGCCACAAAGCGGCAGGCCCCCAGGCAGAAGCCGTCCCAGGATTCCTTCCGGTGCCGGATCTGTTCCGCCACGGTGCTGTAGGTCAGGATAGGTCCGGCAATCAGCTGGGGGAAGAAGGAAATATACAGGCCTACATAAAAAGGGTTTTCCGCCCTGACCTTTCCCCAATACACATCTGCCACATAGGACAAGGCCTGGAAGGTATAAAAGGAAATGCCAATGGGCAGGCGGGGGGAAAAGCCTTGGACCCCCGCGCCTTTTAAAAGAAACCCCAGATACTTGAATACAAACAGCAGCCCCAGATTGCACGCCAGGGCCACGGTCAAAAAGAATCGTTTCCCCTTCCGCTCTCCCTGGACGAGGTAACCCATCAGGCTGTTAAAAAGGACGGAAAAGAGCATCAATAGAACATACACAGGCTCTCCCCAGGCGTAAAACAGGAGGCTGGCGATGAGAAGCAAAACATTCTGTGCCGTTCTGGAAAAGAAAAGCAGGTAATAAAGCACCAATACAGCCGGGAGAAAATAGCACAGGAAAATGACGCTGGAAAAGAGCACGGCCTACTTCCCTCCCCTTTGGTGGGCGATCCACAGAAGCGTCCCCAAGAATAGGCCCGCCGCCGCCAGAAACAGAATACGGAACAGGGTATCCATTTGGGAGCCGTAGATGGCCTCTAAAAAGAAGTGCTTTTCCGGTACGCTATTGGGGGCTACGATCAAAAACATATGGATCACCTTCCCCGCCTGTTCACCAGATACGCCGGGGCAGTGAAGAACGCAAGCACCGCCAAAAGGAGCAGTACATTTTCCCCTTTTAGCCCGCTTTGCACCGTAGCGCTGTCGTAGAGCTTTTGGAGCTCCTTGGGAATGGCCCGGCCATGCTGCCGCAGGTAAGCCCGTAAAACGGTCCGCTCCTCGTTTGGGTCCGTATTGAAGCGGTTCAGGGTCACCCCCTCTATTTCGTAGGGCTCCAGATAGTAATTGTGGGGATTCTCCCCGGAACCGTCCAGATAGTCCTCCGCCCAGCGGAACCACTCCCTTTGGGAGGCCGTGCGCAGGTGCGCTTCCGCCTCGTCTATTAGCGCGAAAATATGCCCTTCGCTTAATGTATACCGCCGCAAGACCGCATACCGCCGGGTCAGCCGGTCCAGGAAATCCCGGTCCTTTAGCAGCTGTTCAAAAAAGGGCTTTTCCGTCATGGCCAGGGTATCCGGGTCCTGCTCCTCCGAAAATACATTGTTCATGGCCTGGTCAAAGTCCCATACGGGGCCGATATGAAGTTTGCCCCCGGTGTTCTTCCACAGGATGGTGGAATGCTCCCCGGAATCGTAGTTGCCGAAAAACTCATTCAGGAGGAAATAGTCCACAAAGCTGCCCTCATCGATGTATCGGCTGTAGGTTTTGAACACGGCGTCCTCTTTGGAGTACAGTACCTTTTCGATTTTGGAAAAATCCTGGGTGATGTATCGGATCGCAGCCGCCGTCTGCCTGCTTTTCCCCGGGTACTTAACCCCAATCCACTGGTCCTCCGGGCACAGTCCGCTTTTTCGGCCCCAGGTATCCAGCATGGTGTCGTATTCGTTATATCGGTCCCGGCGGAGGATGTAGCCGGTATACACATTTTTCCGCTTTCCGGCATCGATATCGATTCTGGTCTTCCCCCGGGCAATGCGCTCCATCAGAAGGTATACCCCCTGGTAGGTAAAGGCTCCGTCCGCTTCCGATAAAAACACCTCACAGAACCGGCAATCCGGAGTTTCCGGCTGTACTTCGGAGGCCACCCGGTAGGCCAGGTAGTTTCGCAGCATACTTTTATCGGCCATACTGCCGTTTAAAATCCAGCCATTCCCGGCCCCCATGCCCAATAGGTCCATGGGCACTTCTTCCCCGGCTGCGTTCAATGTTTTCACCGAATACTGGGGCTTATCGTAGTTCATGGAAGAGTGGCCCCGGCGGCGGATACGGATTGCCGTTTCCACCGCTGCCGGGGAAGACAGGCTGTTTGCGCCCCCGGTATCAATAAGCCGAAGGGTGCCGGAGCCCCAGCGTTTTTCCAAAGAGGAGGTCTGGGGAATTTCACTTTCCCAGTCCTCTTCCCGGTCCCCATCGTACCTGGGCAGCACCCGGTCTATCCGTAACACCGCAATGGGAAGATTGGTAGAAAAGTCCGGCTTTGGCGTAAAATCCCCGTTGAGCCCGGCCAGGGCATCCGCCCCGGGGTCATCCGGCCGCAGGCTTTCGAAGACGGACTGCCCTTCGTTCCTCCCCGTTTTCAATTGCACCGCCGCTGCCTGGAGCACCAGTAACAGCAGCAGGCAGACACTGTTCAGCGCAATGGTACGTTTTTTCATCAGACGGTTATCTCGTCTTCCTGCCGCACCCGGCCCACGGAACGAACTCCGGGCGTTTCCCTCAGATAATCTGCCAGGGTGCCGCAGACGGTTTCCCGCTTGCGAAGCCGCTTTTCGGTGATTTCATAGATGTATTCGCTTTCTCCGCCCATCACGCAGGTGTGGGCCCGCAGGGTGGCCTTTCCGGAAAAGAAGGTTTCCAGCGCTTTTCCCATGGCCTTATCCGCCTCACCCTCTCCCCGAACCAGAATCAGCAGCCGCTCCCGGTCCTGGGCAAAGCCGAAGAAAATCAAGTAGAGGAAAATCACCACGCTCCCCACCCCGGCAATCAGGTAATCCGATACCCCGCAGCAGATGCCTGCGGCAACGGTCCAGAAGATATACGCCGCATCCCGGGCATCCTTCACCGCCGTCCGGAACCGGACAATGGACAGTGCCCCCACCATGCCCAGCGACAGAGCCACATTGTTTCCAATGACGCTCATAATCATGGTGGTAATCAGTGTCAGCATTACCAAGGTCACATTGAACCGGGCCGAATACACCGGTCCCGAGTGAGTCACCCGGTAGACGATAAAAATCAGGCAGCCTAAAATTCCTGCCGCCAGAAAGTTGAGAAGCATAGCTTCCAGGCTCAGAGCTCCGGCCCCATCCTGCGCCAGCAAAAGATTGTATAGGGTCTCCTTCATACCGTCCTCCTTACATTCCCAGCGCCTGCCTGGACAGGCTGTATTTCCCGATGGAGTCCTGTGGAAGGAGCCCATCTTCCAAAACCACCTTGAGATTGGACAGCAAAAAATCCCGGTATTTCACTTCCAGCGTCAGCCAGCCTCCGGCAAATACCGGAAGCATCGGTTCCCGGAAAGGAAGGCCTCTATCCACAGGGCCTGTGGATAGCGCGCCGTCAAATGTAATCCGGGTATCGTTTTCCGGGAGGAAGTAGGCCCTGCGCCGGTAGGATACCAGCGCCATGGGCCGATAGCACCGGGTCACCAGCAAAAGGTACAGTTCCCCCGCAAAATCGGCCTTCATTTCCTTCAAAAAACTGTAGTCCCCCCGAAGAACCGCCTCCGCCTGGAGCCCGTTTAAGCCTAAAGACCGTTTGCGCTGATAAGCCCCCAGCTTTTCCTTTAATTCCAGTTGGGCTGTTTTCTCCTTCCCGTACACCCGCAGACGTACCTTCCGGCGGCGGTTTTCCCCGCTGCGTTTGTCCAGGTAGTCCCGGTTGGCAGGGGTATCCAGATACACGGACCGGACCCAATAGCCGTCCTTCCCATTGTGGGGATCCTCCCGGGCAAACAGCGCCAGCCTCTGTCGGAGCTTTGCCGCCTGAGCCAAAGTAACGGCAAATTTCTGCTCGATCCGGCTAATGTCCGTCACCCTGTTCCCCCGCCTTCCCCATCCGATACAAATCATCGTATGTCCGGGCCGTCATGCGCCTTTCCCGATGGGAAAACTGCCACACCAGCCCCAGCAGAGACAGGCCGGAAAACAAACCCATAGCCGCAAATTCATCCCGGTAAATGCGCTCCCACACCGTGGCCGCCGTAATTCCTGCCCCCAGGAAGGCTGTCAGCCAAAAGAAGCGGTCCCCAAACCATCCAATAGCCCCGATACCCCGGGTAACCGCCTTCCACAGGCTATCCAGGAAGAAAGCCAGGCACAGGCCAAAAAAGCAGAACATAGAGAAAAACACCAGCTTTAATACCAGGCTTTCCGGAAAGTACCCGGAAAGCAGTACCCCGCCATAGCCTGCCAGAAGTCCCACCGCCGTTACAATACAGGCGTTCAGGCTTTTCCTGCCGCCGAAGCAGATAAACAGCCCCAACAGCACACAGCCCAGCTCCAGCAGAAACCGAACCGTTGTTTCGTCAAATCGCAGCCCGCCGGATACCTCCGGCAGCACCCAAATCCAGTTTTTCAAGCGCACACCCCCCTGATTTTTCCAGTGGTATGGTAATCGGTTTTCGCTTTAAAATCAATCTTTTTCTTTCTTTAATATCCGCTATTTCCAGTTATTTAATGATATATTCCAGATTTTTTAACGAAAATTATTCCGATTACTCCCGGATGTTCCGTCGAATACAGAAATAAAAAAGTACCGTTTTCCGCTTCCCGGATACGGGAGCGGTTTTGGAGTTGCTTTTCCCGGCCTTCTCCCCTATAATATTTCCATCAACACTATGGAGGCTACAGCTATGGCAAAACGCATTCTGGATTGCACCGCTTCGGATTTTCTCACATTCACAAAAGGGGACCTGTTGGAATCCATCCGCAAAAGCGAGGGCCGGACTCTGGCCTGCGAAACCATTGGGGCGGTGATGCCCATTCTCAACAACGTGACCAACGCCGAATTCGCCGCCGCTATGGGGGCGGACATTCTGCTTCTGAATATGTTCGATGTGCAGCAGCCCCAAATCCAGGGCCTGCCCGCCTGCGCACCGGAGGAAACCGTCCGGGTGTTAAAGCACCTGACCGGTCGCCCCATCGGCATCAATCTGGAGCCGGTACCGGAAGACCGGAAGGGGGAAACGGATCCCATGTGGGCCATGACCGCCGGCCGGAAGGCCACCGTGGAAAACGCCTGCAAAGCCAAAGATATGGGCATCGACTTTATCCTCCTCACCGGCAACCCCGGTATGGGAGTCACCAATGAAACAATTCTCGCTACCCTGAAAAAGCTGAAGGCCGCCGTCGGAGACAGCGTCATTCTTGCCGCCGGAAAGATGCACGGAGCCGGAGTGTTCAGCGCCAGTGCGGAGGAATTTTTATCCACAAAGGATGTGGAAGACTTTGTAAATGCGGGAGCGGATATTCTCTTGCTGCCCGCCCCGGGAACGGTACCCGGCATCACCCTGGAATACGCCCGGGAGCTTATCACCAAAGCCCACCGTCTGGGAGCCTTGACCGTTACCTCCATCGGCACCTCCCAGGAGGGGGCGGATCCGGATACCGTCCGCCGCATTGCCCTCATGTGCAAAATGGCCGGTACGGACATCCATCATGTGGGGGACACCGGTTTTGTAGGCATGGCCTCCCCGGAGAACATCACCGCCTATTCCATCGCCATCCGGGGCATCCGTCACACCTACCACCGGATGGCCTGCTCCGTAAATCGGTGATTTTCGGCACGCATTGACATCGGGCCTTTCTTCTCCTATAATAATCCGGTAATTCCTAGAAGAAAGGTCTGTTTTTTCATGCACAAAAAGCTCCTGCGTACCGCATTTCTCGATACGGTACCGGTCATGACCGGGTATCTGTGCCTGGGCTTCGGCTTTGGCATCGTGATGCAGCAAAACGGTCTGGGGCTGTGGTGGGCTCTGGCGCTGAGCCTGTTTGTCTATGCCGGGTCCATGCAGTATGTGGCTGTAAGTCTGCTGACCTCCGGGGCAGGGCTGCTGACCACCGCCATCACCACCCTGGCCGTCAACGCAAGGCACCTGTTCTACGGTCTGTCCATGATCGATACCTACAAGGACATGGGGAAAAAGAAGCCCTACCTGATTTTCGCCCTGACCGACGAAACCTATTCCCTGGTGGCCGGAAAGCAGCCCCCGGAAGGGCTGGACAGAGGCGGCTACTATCTGCTGGTTTCCGCTCTGGACCAATTCTACTGGGTACTGGGTACCCTTCTGGGCTCTGCCGTAGGCCAGCTGCTGCCCATCAACTATGCGGGCATCGACTTTGCGCTGACCGCCCTGTTTGTCACCATCTTTGTGGAGCAGTGGCTGTCGGTAAAGAATCATGTGCCCGCCCTCATCGGCGTAGGGGCCTCCGTGGTGTGCTTAGGTTTCTTTGGAAGCAGTTCCTTTTTGATTCCCTCCATGGGCCTTATTACCCTGCTGCTTCTGCTGACCCGGGGAAAGGAGCTGGCGAAATGACCCACAAAATTCTGTTGATCGTAATCATGACCCTGGTGACCATGCTGACCCGGTTTCTCCCCTTCCTGATCTTCCGGGGCAATGCCCAAACCCCGCCCCTCGTCAGCTATCTGGGCAAGGTCCTGCCCTATGCCATTATGGGGATGCTGGTGGTATACTGCCTGAAAGGCATCAGCTTTGCCGCGGCCCCCTACGGTCTGCCGGAGTTTCTGGGCGTTGCCGCCGTGGTGCTGCTGCATCTGTGGAAGCGCAATACCCTGCTCAGCATCGCCGGAGGCACCGTCTGCTATATGCTGCTGGTGCAGCTGGTATTCTGAATAAAGCTTTTCGGAAACGAAAATAATGTATTGCATTGAAGCCCCGCAATTGATATACTTGTAAAGGATGTGTATCATCCGGTTTACACAGATATTACAAGGAGGACTACTCGTGAGTATCACCAACATCATTTCCCTGCTGGGCGGCCTGGGTGCTTTCCTGTTTGGCATGAAGTACATGGGCGACGGCCTGGAAATGGCTGCCGGATCCCGCATGAAGGATCTTTTGGAAAAGCTGACCCGAAATAAATTCCTGGGCTTCCTGCTGGGTGTCTTCGTCACCGTTGTCATTCAGTCATCCTCTGCCACCACCGTGATGGTCATGGGCTTTATCAATGCCGGCATCATGGACCTGGCTCAGGCCACCGGCGTCATCTTCGGCGCCAACATCGGCACCACCATTACAAGCATCCTGATTGCCCTGGATGTATCCGGCATTGCACCCTTCTGCCTGTTCATCGGGGCCTTTTTGATGCTCTACTCCAAAAAGAAGCAAACCCAGCACATTGGCCAGATCATTCTGGGCTTCGGGCTCCTGTTCCAGGGCCTGCACACCATGAGCGGCGCTATGAAGCCCCTGAAGGATGTGCTCTGGTTCCAGGAGTTCATCATGAACGCCAAAAATCCCCTGCTGGGCCTGCTGGTAGGCGCTGCCCTGTGCGCCGTGATTCAGTCCTCCTCCGCAGCCGTCGGTATCCTGCAGGCCCTGGCCATGCAGGGGCTGATGCCATTGTACTTTGCCTCTTTCCTGGTGTGCGGCATCAACATCGGCTCCGCCATGCCCACAATTCTGGCCTCTATGAACGCCCGGAACAATGCCAAGCGGGCCGCTATGGTTTACCTTATCAACAACCTGGTGGGCGCCGTGATTATGACCGTTGTCACCCTGGTTTTCCCCTATACCCAGCTTATTGAAAGCCTGGTGCCGGACCCCATGTTTCAGGTGTCCATCATCCACATCATCTTTAAGGTTGTCTCCGCCGCCGTGCTGCTGCCCCTGACCAATCAGGTGGTAAAGCTCACCTATTTCCTGGTACCCAAGCAGAAGCACGAGGATGCCTGCCGCCTGGAATTCATCGATGTAAATCTGGTCAGCTCCCCCAGTGTTACCCTGCTGCAGATTCGCAATGAGGTAGAGCGTATGGCCGGTCTGGTCCGCACCAACATCGGCCTTTCCACCGGTGCCCTGCTCAGCGGCAAGGTGGCCGATGCCAAGCAGATTGAGGACAACGAAGCCGTGATTGATTATCTCACCGATGCCATCAGCGACTTCCTGGTCAAGCTCAATGTCCGGGAAATGAGCGACCGGGATGCCCAGTATGTCAACCGGGTTTTCCAGGCTCTCAGCGACCTGGAGCGAATCGGCGACTACGCCGAAAAGCTGCTGCACCTGACGGAGCAGCAGGAGGAAAAAAACGTGGTGTATTCCGCCCCTGCTATTCAGGAGCTGGCCGTTATCAACGACAACGCCACCCAGCTTTTCGACAACGCCGTGGCCGGGTTCTATCGCCAGGATGTACACCTGGATGAGCTGAAGCGCATGGCCAAAACCCAACGTCAGATTCGCAAGCTTACCAACCAGTCCCAGCTGAACCACATGGAGCGCCTGCGCAGCGGCAAATGCAGCGTAGAAGCGGGCATCCTGTTTGGCGAAATCCTGAACTCCCTGAACCGGATCGGCGGCCACTCCATCAACATCGCCGAAGCCGCCACCCTGCCCCAGGGAGCGGAATAAATTCAGTGAAATCCACTGTTGTGGGTGAAATCCCTGCGGGACGAAATCCGCCTGCGGCGGGAGAGGAAACGGATTCCTTTCCGGTATCGTTTCAATTCAAATCAAAATTTTTAAGGAGGGATCATCCATGGAATTTACAGATGTTGTCAAGAACCGTTATTCCTGCAAAAAGTATTCTGACCGTCCGGTAGCCCCGGAGGCTCTGACGGAAATCCTGAAAGCCGGCCGTCTGGCCCCCACCGCCAAGAATCTGCAGGAGCAGCGTATTTATGTGGTTCAGTCCCCCGAGGGTCTTGCCAAAATCGATAGCGTTACCCCCTGCCGCTACGGCGCCCCCACCTGCCTGGTGGTTGCCTTTGACAAAAACCGTGTGTTTACCTATCCCGGCGAAAAGCGGAATTCCGGCATCGAGGACGCCACCATCGTGGCCACCCATCTGGTTCTGGCCGCTGCCAACGCAGGGCTCGACAGCTGCTGGATCAACTTCTTCGACCCCGACAAGCTGGCCGCCGCCCTGGGTCTGCCGGAAAACGAAGAAATCCTGATGCTGCTGGACCTGGGCTACGCCGCGGAAGGTGCCGCCCCCCTTGCAAACCACCATTCCAGAAAGCCTCTGGAAGAAACGGTTACATACCTGTAAATTTACGAACGCACGAAAAAAACGTGCGTTCCCTTTTTTATACGGCAAGCCCAGACGGTAGAAATGGCTAACTAAGGATTTGTCGGTCTGCTCACATCGCCCCAATTCACGTTCCCCCCCCAAAAAAATTAGGGCTTGCAATTTTGCTTTCCATCTGCTATAATACCTTCACTACGCAGGGTTAGTTCATCGGTAGAATGGTCGCTTCCCAAGCCACAGAGGCGGGTTCGATTCCCGTACCCTGCTCCAAACAAGAAGACATCCCGTAGGAGGCACTTCGTAAGGAAGTGCCTCCTACGGCTTTTGTAATCAGCCGGAATGATTGAATTGTAGGTAAAACCGATCACATTGGAGGATTACAAAATGGAGAAGTACATCTACAACGAGAAAAACGGACTTTGGTATGAGCTGCAGGGGGACTACTATCTGCCCTGTCTGAAACTGCCAGAGGAAGAAACAGTACACATCGGCATCTGGGGGCAGCGGCACCGACGCTATCTCAAAACCCACCGCAAGGCGCTGTATACTTCTCTGCTCACCAGCGGCAAGTTGAACAGTTATCTTGCTGACATTGACCGGCAAGCAGAGGAAATGTTCTCTCGGTTGGTAAAGCAGTTTTCCGAAAAGGAGGGCGTGACGGAAACGCTCAAAGCGGAAAACCAAATGCTGTGGGTACAGAAGATGAACAATCTGCGAAATGCCGCTATAGAAATCGTATCAACTGAGATTATTTACCGCTAACATTGCATAAGGAAGGTCGCTGTCGAAAAACGGCGGCTTTTCCTTTTAGGGCAGTGTTTGGAATGCCACTAGTAAGTCGAACCCTTTTAAGTTATAAATTAATACTCAAAACTGTTGAAGTTCATAGTTGCAAAATGCAAAGCAACAGCCAGATAGAATTCAACACTACCTGGCTGTCGTTTACTTAATAATTCCTCTTGCTTTCAAAATTTCAAAGTTTATTGCATCCTCAATGTCGTTTCTTAACATACGCATATTAGGATAGGCCCCTTGTTTAATAACTTGCTCAAAGAATGTCAAAACAGTATTGTTTTCAATAAGCCCTTTGTCTTCGGCATCTACCTGTGCCATTAACCCCTTGTAGCATTTTCTGGCTATCGTCAATTTGTCATATACGCTAATTGGATTAAAAATAATGACTTTAGAAAACCTTGAATAAATTGGAGTGCCCAGATATTTTTCAGCTTCTTCTTCAGTCCTATAATTCGTAGTGCAAATAATAATGCACTTGGAAACATCCACAGAATAGTTTGCATCGACAAAAGTACCTTCATCAAACATTTGGTAAAACGCATTGTAGAACGAAGGAGATACCTTATCAAATTCGTCCAACAAAATGATATTAGAATTGCGCCTAATCAATTCACGAGCCAAGCTATCCTCGCCGTGGTCAGCTCCGAATATGTACTGATAAGCGCTGTTGGTCTGCTGCATCGAGAATTGGATTCTGACCATATCAGTGCCTAAACAAGAACTAATATATTTAGCCGTTTCCGTTTTTCCAATACCTGAATCACCCAAAAACAAAAGTGTGACGGGTCTTTTACGCTCGCTATTTCGCAAGGCGTAAATCGAAGCTAACGACTGCTTCATTACATGGGGCTGTCCTATTACCGCATCGTCAAACCCTTCCGACATCTTACGCATATCTTCTATGGTGATTCCATGATATAGTGTCCTGTGCTCTGTGATTTTTCCTTTATCATAGTTCTTTATAACATCCTCATAAATTTTTATCGGAGGATTGCAAAGCCACAGATTCTTAATGTTGACTTTCAAGTTTCGTAAGACATTATTAGAAAAACCAAGAAGCGCCCATTCTCTCACGCCACCATAATCGTCCGTGTGAACCAAAAGATTCTCTACTTCCATAGGAGGATCTTTTTGCACACCCACGCCTTCAATCTTTAGGTCGGTTTTATTGATATGATTGACAATGTCCACCAAGAAGTGTACATCTTCTAATTCCACAGTTGCTTCTTCGAAATCTTTGTCTGCTCCCCAATATATCTCTATTCTATCCATTAACCCTCCAAAACCCCAGCCAATACAACATCATACACATCAATTTCACTGGTTACAGATTCAGCCCCAGATACAGATGCATAATCCACACGTTTAGACGATTTTTTGGTTCCAAATTCAAACTCCTTTTGAACCTGCAAATCAGACTTTTCGATTTGTCCCACATGAATTGCGTAATATGTAAGTTGCATTTTCGGCAAATCAGACATTGTATAGCTGTTTCTAAATGCATTGCGATTAAACCTTAAAATTATATCCTCGCTATCAATGGTAGCCACAAATTCATAATAGCCACGCCCCTTTTCAATAGCTTCCTCTATTTTGGTTATATCGATTTTCATCGCATCACCATCACTGGTCTTGAACGGCAATTCACCATCGATCATGCTAAGAAATGGAGCAATCAACATAATGTACGAAAAGGAATTTATTTCCGGCTTCACCACGACTTTGGGAAATATTTTAATGCCGCTACAACGCTTATTTTTTGTCCTGCGCTTATCTGCATCAAGTAGGGCAATAAAATCTGCCAACAGAGTGTTTTCAAGAATATTCTTAGCAATCCTGTCAGATTTCCTTGAAAGATTTGCATTTACACCTGCTTCTGCATGGATTGTTGCACCGCTCAGAAAACTGAATATTTTAGATAATGCGTTTTTTTCGGTTCCTATACCAGCATCCACACCGGCAGATCCCTCGATTCCAGAGTTGACTTCTGTGATAAACTCTGTCGTCTTCTTGAGTTCGCCGCCAGCTATAATTTGCATGAAATCTGCAACAAAAGCTTCATCAAAATAGACAATTTTCAAGAAATTTGTATTTTCCATTTTCCCTCCGCAATTGTGGATAAAGGCGACCGCTATGAACAAGTCGATCGCCTTTGTGTATTTCTTTTTAGTTCTCTTGCAAATAAATTTGACCGACAATAGCATTTATCTCATCATGTAATCTATCTGCATTTTTGTAGTCAGATTTGCTTTCAAAAGCAATCACTTCTTTAACCATTCCGATTATTTTTTCGAGGACATCAGACGTAGGTTCTATATATGGTAACTGCTTTATGTAGTTTGATGAATTATTTGCCGTTGGATTTATCGCATGAACCAAATTGTTTATAGCATCCGAGTTCATTAACGCTAATAAATAGTAAAGCTTCGAAGAATCCTTTGGGAAAATACCTACTATTGATTGATCAAAAACATGATCTGCCATCAAAAATGCTCGGATAGTGCTGGATTTTACCATTGGAATGCCGATACCGGTCTTAAAATAAAAAGATGAATTCTGGAATCTCGACTTTTTATTCCTATTATAAAAATCAATTGTCGCTTTATCCCAACGAACAAACCATTCATCGCTTTGTCTAAAATAGCGTCTCTTGGCAGCGCTCTTAATATATGGAACATACCCCTCTTCAAGATCGGGTATTCCGTAAAGCGAAGTACAGTGAGTTATGGTTGCAGGATCAACCACATCATAATTCTTGGCCCCTTTAACATCTTTGCTGGCAGTTCGGATAAACCTTAAATTATCCCCTGTATAAAACCCAGTTACTATGTCAGCAACATCGCCAAGCTTCTCTTCAGGATGAGATAAAAGCGCTGAAGTCTTCGATTCCGCCAAAATCACTCTACATTGTTCATTTTTGAGAATATCATTTTGCTTAAAATTGAAAATTTGCAAATTTTCAGGATACTCTTTTTCATCTCCTAACAGTTTGGAAAATTCACTTGAAGAATTGAAACCTTGAATTACTCTAAAAGTGTGCTCCAAGGCATCCTTCTTATCACATCGTTCAAGAGTAATAATTGAAAGATTAGAGTAACCAAAGCTGACTCCAGGGAAAAATTTGGATGGGAAAATTAAGATTTCATCTATTTTGGTATTTGAAAAAATCAATTCTCTCAAACGAGAATGCATATTTAAGAACAAGTAGGTATCTGGAATAATAAAAGAGAGTCTACCATGCATTCTTAAAACAGAGATACATCTCAACAAAAACAATGAGTATGTTTCTTTTACATAGTGTCCAGCAAACTTTTTCTTGAGGACATCTCGCTTCTCATAGTCTTGCCATGCTCCGTATGGCGGATTACCAATTACTTTTGTATAATGCCCCCCCAAGGAACTGAACATATCTAATTGCTTGTCAAATAGCGTGTCTGTTTGCTTCAACCATAACTGAGAAATGCTATAAAGATCTAACTGATCATCGAGAAGGGTATCAGTTTTTCTAACAACAACGGCAGAGTTGTTTTCATACTTCTTCTTCAAGATTGAAATAGCATCACTGTTTATGTCTAACGCATCTATTTGTACTATTTTGCTGTTTTCTAACACTTCATCAATAAAAATACCTTCGCCCGCAGATGGTTCAAGGATGATATCATTTTCGACAACGCCCAACTTGGAAACCATGTACTCAGTTATTTCTTTTGAATTGGTGTAATACGAACAGAATCTATCTCTCATTTATTCTCCTCCTCAACGGATGAGCTTAAGAGCTGCCTTAAGTTTTATCTTAAGTAAATTGTACCATGAGAGATTTACCATGTCAAGTATTTCAAAAGATCGTTGCGCTCCAAATGCTGTTTCAATTCTGTGCTTATATCATTTTCCCAATCAGCATTTTCGTTAAGCCATTTACGCATATCAAATCCAGTAAACTCTTTCATTGCGGCATAACCATCATCAGCACAATACACTTCCCAATATGGAGAGTTTTTAAGTGTCTGCAAGTAATGATTGTTTTCGTCCTCAGCTTGTCTTACAAACAAGATGGTTTTTTCGATTTCACCTAGAGAATTATAAATGCTTGCAACAAGAAGCAGTCTGTTTGTATTGCCCTTTTCGTTGGAGCTAAATCCGCTTTTAAAATCACAATTGTAGTGGATGCCATTCTGTTCAAAGTGCAGATCCAAACCAAGTTTAATTCCACCACTATCAACCATTGTCCACGGAATAATATAGTGACGCTTTAATTCGGCTTTAATTTCCTCAGACAAATCTAGGCTTTCGATATATTCTACAGCATCGTTTTTGATTTGTGTCTGAACTTCATCAAAGTCTGGGGGATCAATCAGGGTGAGTTTCTTGATTGGGAAATCAAATGCTAGTTTGCAAAACGGCTCCCACAACTCACCGATACGGCGTGCAAATGCCATATACTCATATTCCCAAACTTTGTTGCGGTATTCGAGCATCACAATATAAGATGCATAAGTTAAGAGCAAAATTTCATTTAGAAGCGTCTGGTTATCCCAAGATTCACATTTGGCAACAGTATTGATATTGGCAATTTCGCTTTCTCTATACTCTTTGATGCGCTTATTTATTTCGCTTGCTTTATCATTTTTAGATTTCTTTGTTTTAGAAAGTTCAGCCAATATAGAATCTCCCGCTTTTCTAAATATTGAAATCCACTCTATTTTTGTTTTAACCACAACGGTCTCCTCCGTAAGTAATATTGATAATTATATTGTACATTGTTTCGACAGTTTTTTCAATATGGCTCCCGCAATCAAAACAATACAAAAGTATCCCAAAGCGCACACAATTACATGTTATTCATTAGATAAAAACAAATTGGAAATACACTTTGTTCTTTTGGCACGAGTCACTAGATCAATACTATAAATACTTCAAAGGAAATTAGCCGTAAGGCAAAATGAATAGTCTTGAAATTGGGACTGCAATTTTGGCATTTTCAATCTGTCTGCTTTAAGAGTACAATTTTCAAAAGAAATATCCAAAAGCAATTGACGAACAAGCGTTCTATATGCTATACTATATTCTGCTCTCATAGCAGAGTCCACAACTGAATATCTGAAATGAAACACAAGGCCGCCGCCGAAAGAGAGTGCGGCTGCGCCGCTCCTGTTGCTGAGTCTGCCAGCGGAGTGGAAAAAGCAGACGTTGAAGGTTTCTGAGTATCAGAGCCGGTACATAGTTTCATCAAAGATAGAGCGAGAGATCATCTCCCGCTGATTTGATGTGCTGTGTACCGGCTCTTTTTATCGTTATAGCCGCCGTTCACAAAAAGTTTACAAAAATTCTTTCGTGCAAACGGCAAAAAAGTTCCCAGTTGATTATTGAGGGGGTTAATTTACGGTCCTTCTCGCTGCCTACCTATTGAGGGGCAAATTGAAAATTGAATGACCGTCCGAATGGGATATGACTGAGCGAAGATATGAGCTTGGCAACGCTGCGGTGAGATTCTGGGGCAGGGATAGAAAAACGGCATTCGGAGAAAGCGGCAAAGCAATCTAAAAACATAAGGTGCTGTCCACAGAGATAGCGAGCATCGGATTGTGGCCCCCACAATCCAGATCCGCAGTCTTGCGGCGTGCGAATCTCTCAGGGCGTGCCGCCCTGAAACCCTGCTGAGAAAGCAAAATTTACTGAAGGAGATGACCAAATGAAAGAAGAAAAAGTGCGTACTAAGGTACGCCTGACCGAAGAAGAAAAAGAGAAATTAGAGCGAAACAGCGCTCTATGCGGACTGACCCAAAGCGAATATGTCCGCCAGCTTTGCCGGGATGTTCACCCGAAGCCAAAACCGCCGGATGTATTCTGGGAGCTGATGGAGGAGCTATATAAGGCCCATTCCGATTTGAAAGAGTGTGCCAAATATGAGCCGTCCGCCCTCAAGCTCTGCGCCGAGATCGAACGGCTGGTGCTGGACTTGCAGGAGGTGATCTAATGGCAACGACATCTCTTTGGCACATTAAAGGCCGCTTGAAGGATCTCATTGACTATGTGGAGAACCCGAAAAAAACGGCGGTGAAAACGCCGGAGCTGCAAGACCTCTACAATGTGTTTTCCTATGTCCAGCGCCCGGAGGCCACGCAGGAGGGCGAGTATATCACCGCTATCAACTGCCTGAAGGAAACGGCGCTGCGGCAGATGATCCTCACCAAGAAGCGCTATGGCAAGACGGACGGCTATATCGCTTGGCACGGGTATCAGAGCTTCAAGCCGGAGGAGGTCACACCGCAGCTTGCCCACGAGATCGGCGTCAAGCTGGCAAAGGAGATGTGGGGCGACCGCTTCGAGATCATCGTCACCACCCATCTGGATAAGGAACATCTGCATAGCCATTTCTGCTTCAACTCCGTGTCCTTCCGGGATGGCGGCAAGTACAACTATTCCAAAACAGAGCAACAGCGTCTGCGAGAAGCCTCAGACCGACTTTGCCGGGAATACGGGCTGTCCGTCATTGAGAAGCCGCACAAAGCCCCCTCCCGTCCTGTGTGGCTGGATGAGAAAAGCGGCAAGCCCACCCGCTACAATGTCTACCGTGCCGATGTGCGGGAGGCGATGGACTTCAGCCGCACACCCTACTATATGGAGGACTATCTCCGGCGCAAGGGGTATATCACAGACTTCACCGGCAAGCACTGGAAAATACGATTGCCCCAATATGAGCATTTCACAAGGCTTGATACGCTGGATGAGCGGTGGACACCGGAGAATATCCGTCTCGGACGATACGCTTCTTTCGGTAACCGCAGGGCGTATATCAGCTATCCACCCCAAATGCCGCAGGAGCTTTCGGATTGGTTTCGCCCGTTCCATAAGACCAGCCACATCTACAAGCTGTATCTGCACTACTGCTATCTGCTGGGGTACTTACCGAAGCATACCGACTACAAGCCCACAAGTCCCTATCTGAAGGAGGACTTGCGGGAGCTGGACGAGCTGTCCCAGCAGGTGCGGTATATGGGCAAATACGGTATCGAAACCTTTGATGACCTGTATGCAGACCGTGAGAAGATCCAGCGGAATATGGATGCCCTCATTACCCACCGCACCAAGCTGCAAAACAGGATACGCCGTGCCGTACCTGCCGAAAAGGAAACACTGCGGCGGGAAAAGGCGGGCATAACGGAACAGATCACCGCCCTGCGAAAGCAGCTGAAGCTGAATAAGGCCATTGAGGTGCGTTCCACCAAAATACAGGAAAAGACGGATTTGCTCTATGCCAACGAATACCGCGCCAAGGAAGAACAGCAGCAAAAGAAAGCGCAGAGAAGGGAGCGTGACGCACGATGAGATCCGATAACGAAATCTATACACAGCTTGACCGCATTACAGACCACCTTGCGACAATGACCAAGCAGGAGCGCATAGCGTGGTTTCGCAGAAGCGCCTATGTGCAGCCGCTGAATTTCCTTCGGGAGATCGACGGCACCACCTACGCCGTAAGAGCCTTTTTCAGCGAGAAAGCACGGGAGAACATCACCGAAAAGGTACAGCGCATCATCCTGAAAAGCGGAGATGAAAGCAAGAAACTTTGAAACTACCACATTAAAGCGTTGAAGCTTACGGCCGGATATGGTAGAATAAGCTCACCTACAAATTCGATCATATCCGGCTGTGGAAAGGAGAGCTATGACAAAACAACCGGATAAAATCACAGCCCTGTACTGCCGCCTGTCCCGTGACGATGAGCAGGATGGTCTGTCAGGGTCCATCAAAAATCAGCAGACCATCCTCGAAAAGTACGCACAGGAAAATGGCTTCCGGAATACCCGTGTGTTCATTGACGATGGCTGGTCAGGTACGAACTTCGCAAGACCGGCGTTCACGGAAATTATGGAGTTGGCGGAAAAGGGCCTTATCGGCGCCCTGATCGTCAAGGATCATTCCCGCTTGGGGCGGAATCGCCTGATTGTGGGACAGCTTCTGGAAGAAGGCTTCGACAGTCTTGGCATCCGCTACATCGCCATTATGGACAATATCGACACCGCAAAGGGCATCAGCGACCTTGTCCCGATGCAAGACCTGTTCAACGAGTGGCACGCTAAGAACACCAGCCAGAAGGTACGCAATGTGTTCAAGAGCAAGGGAATGTCCGGCGCACCGCTGACCACCAATCCGCCCTATGGGTATCTGAAAGACCCGGAGAGCAGGAACGGCTGGATCGTGGATGAAGCTGCGGCAAAGATCGTGCGGCAGATTTTCGCTTGGTGCGTGGACGGCCTCGGTCCTACGCAGATTGCCAAACGCCTGAAAGTGGCAAAAGTGTCCACACCTACGGAGCATTGGAGCAATATCGGCCGGAATTGCAGCAAGCCGCCTGCTGTGCCCTACAACTGGTGCTCTGCCACCGTGGCGGATATACTCGGCAAGCAGGAGTACTGCGGCGATACGGTGAATTTCCGCAGCACCACCAAATCCTTCAAGAACAAGAAGAAAATTGACCGACCGCCGGAGGAATGGCAAATCTTCAAGGACACGCATCCCGCCATCATCGACCGGGAAACCTTCGCCTTGGTGCAGGAGCTTCGCAAGCACCGCCGCAGGCCCACGAAAAGCGGTATTGTCAGTCCCTTTTCGGGTTTGCTGTACTGCGCTGATTACGGAGAGAAGCTGTATTACAGTGTCACCAACAACTACAAACGGGAGCAGGCGTACTTCTTCTGTTCCTCCTATCGCAAGAACTCCGAGGTTTGTTCTGCCCACTATATCCGTGAGAAAGTGGTGGAGCAAATCGTCTTAGAGAGTATGCAGCGCATTCTCTTAAATGTGCAGGTGTTTGAAAAGGAGTTCGCCCGCAAACAGATGGACTGCTACACGGAGGACAAGAAGAAGCTGCTTGCCGCCAAGCGCCGGGAGCTGGGCAAAGTGAAGAAACGCATTGCGGAGATCGATACCCTGATTCAGAAGATCTACGAGGACAACGTCAGCGGAAAGCTATCTGACGAGCGCTACGCCACTCTGGCCCTGTCCTACGAGGAGGAGCAGAAAACACTGAAGGCCGCTGTGCCAGAGATGCAGTCTTTCTTGGAAACCGAGACGGACAAGACCGAGAGCTTGCAGCGGTTCATTCAGAAAGTCAAACAGGTCACGGAGCTGAAAGCGCTGACGCCGGAGCTGATCCACGAGTTCGTGGATAAAATCGTGGTGTATGCACCTAGATACCTTGACGGCAAGCGAGTACAGCTTCTGGACATCTATTACAGCGGCGTCGGCATTCTCCACGAGCTGACCCCGGAGGAGATGGAAGAAGCCTTCCAGCACCACCTCACTGAGCGTAACAAAGAGAAAACGGCGTAACCACAGGGGTTACACCGTTTCAAAGAAACAAATTTAATTGAGATACAAGAGCCACCTTGGGGCACCTTCCTTACGGAGGGTGCCCCAATGGAGTGCTTCTTCGTGGTGCACCATCAGGGACTCGAACCCGGGGCCCGCTGATTAAGAGTCAGCTGCTC
>CAKTHQ010000022.1 GCA_934565415.1 uncultured Oscillospiraceae bacterium | reverse complement strand
TCTTCCTTTATCAGACTTCCTACACTTGAAAAGTGCGAACATAAAAATAGTTTCATCAATATTCTCCTTTATAAATTGGAAATTGTTTACTGTTTCTTCTTTACAACGAAACCAATAACGAACAAAATAATTGCAGGAATTACCAAAAACAAAGCATTTACTAACACCCACAAATAAAAAGGCGCAGAGTTTAGCGATGTTGAGTATTGAGTATAATCAACGATGCTCTTAATAACAAATACAATCAACAGAATGAGACTCACAATGTTGCATATCATAGGTACTTTCTGTTTCATTCTAAACACCTCCATAAATTTCGATTTGTACTTATTTCTTAAATAGCTCAGAATGTGAACCAAGGCGATAAAGCATCAAAACAAGAACTTCTCCACGAATCTCATAAATAAGCAGCCAGTCTGGTTCAATGTGACATTCACGTGTGCCTTTATAGTTGCCTGTAAGATCATGATCTCTGTATTTTGCATCCAGCGTACCGCCATTCGCCAGAATATCGATTACCTCAAACAGCTTATCAAGATTTTTATTTTGCTTTTTGGCAAGCTTCAAATCCTTTTTAAACTGATTGGTAAACTGAATGTCGTATTTCATACGTCGAGAGCTGCCTTAAGCGCATCCATACTGGAATAACGCGGAGCAGAAGGATCCTTCATCATTTTTCTGCCTTCCTCAATGGCAGCGGCTGTAGTATCATTCGGTACTTCCAGTTTTAATTCGAAAGGAATACCATGCTCACGGATAGCGGTTCGCAGGAACATATTTACAGCAGTTGTCATATTCAGACCAAGCTCATTGAAGATTTCTTCCGCCTGATCCTTGATTGCCTTGTCTGTACGAATATTTAAATTAGTTGTTGCCATACAGAACACCTCCATTCGAGTATAGTATATGCAGAAATTCGGGTGATGTCAACACAATGTCATTATAAAAGCTGTGAATTTTCTGTTAAAATGCATCAAAATCCCTCTGCGTAGCAATCTGTGCATAGCCCTTGTACTCATCATTGCTGCTTTCTGCGTATATGTCGTTCACCATCCCAATTGTAAGAAGATCCAGATCCCGGATGGAGATTCCGAGCTGTACGCAGCGAAGCAGAAACAATAATGTCAGCATTGAAAATGAGACTGACTGGCTCCAGATGGCGAACTTTCACGCTGACTGGACGAAGAAGTTTTATGATGTAATTGTGCCGTATATTCAACAGGCAGAAAAACCGGGTCAGAATTGTAAAGATACATTGGCATTTCTTAATGGACCTTATGACAGAGTTAGGAGGGATTCTATTTGGCAAAGAAAAAAGATGAAAGAACCATCCGTTCCAGCGCAGCGGAATACTTAACCTATCTGCTCCTTGCGGCAGCCATTGCGTTCAGCCTTACAGGCTGCCGGAAAAAGGGAAACTGACCTCGGTGAGTCTTTGCAAAACCGGCTCCCCCGGCCTCGAAACGGTTCGAGGCCGGGGGAGCCGGTTTGCATTCACAGAGGCTTGGAAGCTACAGCGTAAGGTTCCATTGCTTCAGCAGCATTTCTCTTACAAAGGGAATGTCGTAGTCCACCAGGCCGCCGGACTGGTTTTTGGCCCGGTATTCCCGGGGGGACATACCGGTAAAGCGGGCGAAATCCCGGTCGAAGCTTCTCAAATTGGTATACCCGCACCGCTGGCGGATATCGTCTACGGAAAGGGGCGTCTGGACCAGCATACGCCGGGCAATGAGGATGTTAATCAGGGAGCAATAGGTGCTTAGATTGATACCGATGCTCCGGTTGAACAGCCGGGAAAGGTGATAGTAGGATACGCCTACATTCAGGGCCACATCGTCGGAAGATGCGGGCGTGGGGATGGTATCGTATATATAGCGCAGGGCCTTGGTAAGGCTGGTGGGCTGGGCCGCCTGTACGGGGTCGGCCTGCCGGATCGGGGAGACAAATTCCGAAAGCAAAAGGTCAATATATCCGGCAACGGCGATTCGGTTCATGGATTGGGCATTGGAGCTTGTCAGAATCCGGAAGCATTCCGTGATGAGCTTGTTGTCCTGGGCCCCCTTCAGGTGGCAGAAGGGGATGGGATGCTCTTTTAAAAGGGCGGTGAACTGAGGCACCTCTTCCGGGGCGACGGCAATAACAATGGCGGTGGAGCTCCGGGAGGATACATAGCTGTGAATGCGGTCGTTGGAAATAAACAGCAGATCCCCAGAGCCCAGGGAAAGCCTTTGACCGGAAACTTTCGTTTCGATTGTCCCATCCAACACATAAATCAATTCGAAGGAATTGTGGATGTGTTCGATATATGTCAGGTTGCGAACGATGCTGTAGCAGATAGAAGGGCCGCATAATTCTATATACTGTTGCATATAAGTGCTGCTGTCCATAAAATCCTTCTCCTTTGTTAAATATCGGCAAAAACTTATTATTTTTGTGTAATATGACAAAAAATCCGCTTTTTCAGCAGCTCAGCCCATGGAGTGCTGAAAATTTGCAGCGCAATTTTTGTCCGACGCAAAAACCTGGGCAGCGTCCGGCCGGGGCGCCGCGAAAGGAATGCAGACATGATACAACAAAATTTCCATTTTTTCAATACGAAAAGGGAACGCAAAGGGAACCAAAAATCACAGGAAGAAAAGGCCGGGAACTGGAAATGCAAGTCCGGGGCCGGGATGCGCCGGGAATGGGGCGAAACGGGGAGAACAAAACTTGTCCGATTGCGGCAAAATGCAGGGCCGGGGGAGAAACCGGAATTAGAAGTAAATTATATAAATATAAGCGGAATGCTTTGTGCAAATCACACAAATTTTGAGATTCCAAAAAAATTGCAATTGTTGGAAGACTCTGTTATTATTTGAGCAATCCGCGAGGGAGAGACAGATGACCTTTCCTCAAGGAAAACGCAATTCCAGACCAAGCACAAAAAGGAGAGGAAGCAAATGAAAAAGCATACATTCAAAAAGCTTGTTAACGGACTTGCCGGCACGGTGTTGGCCGCGGCAATTCTGGCAGGCTGCGGCAGTGCTGCTACCACTACTCCAAGCGGCACAACGGCTACCGGCAATACCGGTGCAGCCAGCACCGGTGATGTGAAGTATAAGGATACACTGATCGTCGCCGGTTATGGTGATTCCGATACGCTGGATCCTCAGAAGAACGTAACCCATGAGAAGGTCATGCGTGAGCTGTACGAGGGCCTGCTGGAAATCGACCCTGACACCGGTGATTTCGTGGGTGCTCTGGCAGAGACCTGGGAGCACAGCGACGACTATATGACCTGGACCTTCCACCTGCGCAAGGGCGTTAAGTTTGCATCCTCCGGCAAGGAAATGACCTCCGCCGATGTAGTTGCAACCTTTGACCGCCTGCTGGACAAGGAAAACCCCGGCCGGTACTATCAGAACGTGGAGTTCCTGGATACCGTAACCGCCCCGGACGATTACACCGTACAGATGACCCTGGGCCATGCCTACGGCCCTGTTGAGGATACCCTGACCCAGGCATGCACCTACATTATGAATAAGGACTACCTGGAGAAGTACGGCGATGACATCGGCTTTGATCCCGAGACCATCGACGGCACCGGCCCCTACAAGCTGGTCAGCTGGTCCGTGGACGAAGAGGCCGACATGGTTGCCAACGAGAATTGGTGGCGCGGTGAGGTCGGTACCAAGAACCTGATCTACAAGATCATCCCCGAGGCTTCCTCCAGAGCTATGGCCATTGAGACCGGTGAGGTTGACATTATGGACCGTCCCGGCGTGGATGATGTGGCCCGTCTGGAGCAGACCGATGGCTTGGTGGTCTTTAACAAGCCCGGCTACGGCATCCACGGCTTCCAGTACAACTGCTCTGAAGGCCATGTCACTGCCGATACCAAGGTTCGTCAGGCCATTATGTACGCCATTGACAAGGAGACCATCTGCCAGGCTCTGTACGGCAGCATCGGTGAGAGCGCTACCCACGGCCCCCTGGCTCCCCAATACTTCGGCTATGTGGATCTGGGTGTGCAGCCCTACGATGTAGAGAAGGCAAAGGCTCTGCTGGCAGAGGCCGGTTACCCCGATGGCTTCGACCTGTCCGTTATGACCTACAACGGCTACAACAAGGGCGTGGAGCTGGCCGAGACCATTAAGGAATACCTGTCCAAGGTTGGCATCAACGTGACCATCGACAGTGTGGATGGCGCTACCTTCAACGCTTCTCTGAACGGCATTACCCCCGCAGAGATGAAGTGGGATATGTTCATCATGGGCTACGGCGGTCTGGGCGGCCTGGACTGCGACGGCTGCCTGCGCCGTGTGTTCGTCACCAGCTCCGACGGCCTGAATACCAACAACTACGGCTGGTACTCCAATGCCCGGGCTGACGAGCTGCTGAACGGCGCCGTTACCGAGATGGACCCTGAGGTCCGGAAGCAGATGTACGAAGAGGCTGAAAAGATCATCTACCTGGAGGATCCCGTGGCCGTTTACTTCAACCTGCGCAGCAGCATCTTTGTGATGACCGACAAGGTCGAGGGCTTCAGCATGACTGCTACCCAGCGTGTTGAGTTCGAAAAGATTCGCGTTCGCGAGTGAGTGCCTGCAATCGCCTAAGCTGGTTGCATCACAGCAAGTAGAATGTGGATGCGGACTTGCATCGGAACCCCGGTGCAAGCCCGTATCCTATATATAAGGGGAAAACGATATGCTGAAATATATCACAAAACGCGTTTTACAAATGATCCCCATGATGATTATTCTGTCGATCGTCGTGTTTTGCATGGTTCGGCTGATTCCCGGTGATCCTGTCACGATGAGTCTGGGCATGGGCGCCGGTAAGGAAGCAATCGCTGCCGAAACTGCTCGCCTGGGGCTGGACAAACCGATTTGGCAACAGTATTTCATATGGGTGCAGAACATTTTTAACGGAGACCTTGGAACATCCATCTCCACCCATAAGCCCGTTCTATACGAAATCGGGAGCCGCTATCCCACAACTATGAAGCTTGCGCTGGGCGCAACGGTGGTATCTACCGTAATCGGCGTGGCCTTCGGTATCCTTGCCGCGGTAAAGCGGGGCAAGTTTACGGATAACCTGCTGATGGTAACCTCCCTGATTTCCATTTCTACGCCGTCCTTCTTCCTGGCAATGATCCTGATGCTGATTTTCTGCCTGCAGCTGCGCTGGCTGCCGGTCAGCGGCTTTTCTACCTGGCGGCATATGGTACTGCCGATCCTCACCCTGGGCACACAGGAGGTCGGCTATATTATGAGAATTACCCGGTCGTCCATGTTGGATGTATTGGGAGAGGACTATATCCGGACCTCCCGGGCCAGAGGCGTTGCGGAGTCCGTGGTTGTGTGTGTCCATGCGTTTAAGAATGCGATTATTCCTGTACTGACTTCCGTTGGCCTTCGCTTTGGCAGCCTGCTGGCCGGTGCGACCCTGACGGAGACGGTGTTTTCCATTAAGGGCATTGGCCGGTTGACCGTCGATGCCGTTTCCCAGCGTGACTATCCGCTGATTCAGGGCTGCATTCTGGTATTGGCATTTACCTTTGTGGTGGTGAATACCCTGGTAGATGTGCTCTATACGGTGGCAGATCCCCGGATCAAGTTTGACTGATTGGAGACTGCGATATGAAGAATAAAGTAGTTCAGCGTTTTTTAAGACGCAAGGTTTCAGTCGTTGCGGCGTTTATTTTACTTGTGATTATTCTGACCTGCATTCTGGGGCCCATGTTTGTAAAAACGGATCCCCTGGCGCAGGACATTCTCCATGCCTACGGTTCGCCCAGTGCCGAGCACTGGTTCGGAACGGACAACCTGGGGCGTGATATTTTCGCCCGGATGCTGTACGGCGGCCGGAACTCCCTGTCCATCAGCTTTGAGGGCGTGATCATCGGTACCTTTATCGGCGTGATGCTGGGCGTTTTCGCCGGGTATTACGGCGGCTGGGTGGATACGCTTATTTCCCGCTTTCTGGATATTCTGCTGGCCTTCCCCGGCCTGCTGCTGGCAATTGCGGTTGTGGCCGTTTTGGGCAACGGTATGCAGAATACGGTTATCGCCATTTCCATTTTTTCCATTCCTACGGTGGCCCGGATGGTCCGGGGCGAGGTCCTTTCCCTGCGGGGGAACGAATACATTTCCGCCTGTAAGGTGATGGGCGCCGGATCCCTGCGGATTATTTTTACCCATGTGATTCCCAATGCGGTTTCTCAGATTATCGTAAACGTGACCCTGCAGCTGGGCACCGCCATCCTGATTGCATCGTCTCTGTCCTTCCTTGGCCTGGGCGTCGTCCCGCCGGATCCGGAGTGGGGCTCCATGCTGAGCCAGGCCCGGGAGGTGCTGCGTTCCTATCCGATGCAGGCGCTGATCCCCGGCATTGCAATTACGCTGGTGGTTATGTGCTTCAGCCTGGTGGGCGACGGACTGCGGGATGCATTGGATCCCCGCCTGAAGAACGTATAAGGAGGGCAAGGGCATGAGTGAACAAACCCTGCTCCAGGTGCGCAACCTGAAGACATATTTCTATACGGAAGACGGCGTAATGCCCTCCGTAGACGGTGTGGATTTTGATCTGCATGAGGGAGAGACCCTGGCAATCGTTGGCGAATCCGGCTGCGGTAAGTCGGTAACAAGCCTTTCCGTTATGCGGCTGATCCAGTCTCCTCCCGGTAAAATCGTAGACGGCCAGATCCTCTATAAGGGTACGGACCTTTTAAAGCTGAGCAACAAGGAAATGCGGAGCATCCGTGGCAATGAGATTTCCATGATTTTTCAGGAGCCCATGACCAGCCTGAATCCCGTGTTTACCGTCGGCAGCCAGATTGCGGATGCCTTTGTGATTCACCAGAAGCTGAGCAAAAAGGATGCCCGGGAAAAGACCGTCGAGATGATCCGCATGGTTGGCATTCCCGACCCGGAAAAGGTTGTGGACAAGTATCCCCATGAGCTTTCCGGCGGTATGCGCCAGCGTATTATGATTGCTATGGCCCTGGCCTGCCAGCCGAAGATTCTGATTGCGGACGAGCCGACGACGGCCCTGGATGTAACCATCCAGGCCCAGATCATGCAGCTGCTGAAGGAGCTGAAGAACAAAACCGGCACCTCCATCATCATGATTACCCACGACCTGGGTGTGGTAGCCCAGATTGCCCAGACGGCGATGGTTATGTATGCGGGCCAGGCGGTGGAATACGCACCGGCACGTTCCATTTATAAGGATCCCCTGCATCCTTATACCATCTGCCTGCTGAAGAGTATTCCCCAGCTTCACCAGGAGGTGGATACCCTGTTCAGCATCAAGGGCATGGTGCCCAGCCCCAAGGACTATCCCAAGGGCTGCCGCTTCAGCCCCAGGTGCCCCTATGCAACCCCTCTGTGCGCCGAGGAGGCGCCGCCCTTTGTGGAGATGAAGGATGGGCGCAAGGTAAGATGCTGGAAGTACGATGAAAAGGAGGGACACCGTTTTGGCTGAACCGTTGATCCGAGTTGAGGACTTGAAAATCTATTACCCCGTAAAGTCGAAGAACTCCATTGGCACCAGCGTTTCCTATCTGCGGGCAGTGGATGGTGTCAGCTTTGATGTTTACAAGGGGGAAACCTTTGGTATTGTAGGCGAATCCGGCTGCGGAAAATCCACGACGGGCCGTGCCATCGTTGGCCTGCTGAAGCCTACGGAGGGCGAAATCTATTTTGAAGGGAAGCCCACCAAGGAGCTGGGCCGCAGTGAAATGGCCCGGCACCTGCAAATCATTTTCCAGGACCCCTATTCCTCCCTGGACCCCCGCATGACGGTAGGGCGCTGCGTCTGCGAGCCTTTGAACGTGCACAGAGTCGGCACCAAGGCAGAGCGGAAGGAGCGTGTGCTGGAGCTGATGCGGGAGGTTGGCCTGCGGGAGGACCAGGTGGGCCGCTTCCCCCACGAATTTTCCGGCGGCCAGCGGCAGAGAATCGGCGTGGCCAGAGCCCTGGCCCTGAATCCGGATGTGATTGTCTGCGATGAGCCGGTTTCCGCACTGGATGTATCCATTCAGGCCCAGATTCTGAACCTGATGCGGGAGCTGCAGAAGAAGCGGAACCTGACCTACATTTTTATTTCCCACAACCTGAGCGTAGTGAAGCACCTGTGCGACCGGATTGCGGTGATGTACCTGGGCCATATTGTGGAGCTGGCGGATAAGGCGGACCTGTTTGTCAATCCCAGCCACCCCTATACCCAGGCCCTTCTGGCCGCGATTCCGGTGCCGGATCCGGATGTGCCCAGCATGATGGGCGTACTCAGCGGAGATGTGCCCAGCCCCTTGAATCCCCCGGCGGGCTGCTGCTTCCATACCCGCTGCCCCTACGCAACGGAGCAGTGCTGCAGCCAGGCGCCTGAGCTGCGGGAGATTGCGCCGGGGCATATGGTTGCCTGCCACAAATTTGATGAAAAGAAACAGTAAATGCTGTTTATAAAAAAAGGAGTGTTCTACAATGATTCAGTGTAAACTTGAGCAGGCCCTGGAGGTCAGCAGCTGGGAGCGCGTCGCCTATGAGCCCGATGAGGAGCTGAGCGCCGTCAACGCCAAGATCGAGGCAGATCCGGAAAATGCGGAGCTGTGGATGGAAAAGGGCCTGGTCCTGGCAAAGAGCTCTTTGTACCGGGAGGCGGAGGAGTGCTATGCCCACGCTATCTCCATTGAGCCCTTTAACGGAATTCTGTACCGTCACCGTGCCCACAGATTCCTGTCCCAGTGGCGGTTTGAGGATGCCCGGGCAGACTTTACCATCGCATCCCGCCTGATTCCGGAAAACTGGGATGTATGGTACCATCTGGGCCTGTCTAATTTCCTGCTGGGGGACTACAAAAAGGCTGCCGCCGCCTATCAGCGCTGCCTGGAGCTATCCACCAAGGAGGACGAGCTGATTGCCGTTTGCGACTGGTACTATATGACGGAGCTGCGCCTGGGGGACCGGGAGGCTGCCCAGAAGCTGCTGGAGAACATCCACGAGGACTTTGATGCCGGTGACAACGGCGACTATTTCCGCCGCCTGCTGATGTACAAGGGAATTGTGGATCCTGCGGATGTGCTGCCCGAAAACATCGACGGCATGGCCCCTCTGGAAGTGATTACCCTGGGCTTTGGCCTGTCCAACTACTATTGGTACAATGGGGAGCCGGAGAAGTCCAACAAGCTCATTGACCGGATTCTGGAAGCCGGCGACCAGGGCGACTGCTACTTTGCCTTCGGCTACCTGGCTGCCAAGGTGGACAAGACCAACCGTTCCAAGTAATTTCCGGGGGCGTATCCCCCAAAAACCGCCCGACAAATCAGACTCTGAGAAAAGAGGAAATGTCAAATGCCAAAGGAACCGGAATTCAAACAAGCTGCGAAAGAACATCAGGTAGCCGATCCCGTCAGAACCCCCGGGCCCTATCCCCAGGCGGTGGCGGAAATCGATGAAAAGCTGGCGGCTGACCCCAAAAACGCCAAACTCTGGATGGAACGGGGACTGGCCCTTTCTACCGGCTGCTTTATGCGGGAGGCGGTAGAGGCCTATTCCAGAGCCATTGAACTGGAGCCCTTTAATGGCCTGCTGTATCGCCATCGGGGCCACCGGCACATCAGCTGCTGGGAGTTTGAGGAGGCGGCTGCAGACTTTGTGGTTGCGTCCCGCCTGATTCCCGAAAACTGGGATGTATGGTACCATCTGGGCCTGTCCTATTATCTTCTGGGCCGGTATGAGGATGCGCTGGCTGCCTATGCCAGATGCTACGCCATTTCCGATAAAAAGCAGGCGGATAACTTCTGCGCCGTTACGGACTGGTACTGGCGTACCCTTATGCGTCTTGGAAAACAGGAGGAGGCTGCACAGCTTCTGAAAAAGCTGCCGGAGGGCTTCGAAAAGGCGGAGGATGTCTGCGGCTATACCTTAAACTGTGCCCTGTACACCGGCATCCTGACGCCGGAAACCCTGCTGAAGGATCGCCTGGTGGATGGCCACCTGGATGCCATTACCAGCCTGTATGCCCTGTCCAATTACTATTATGTAATGGGTGACCTGGCCAAGTCCAATGAGAACGTTGAAAAATGTCTGGAGTTTGCCGACGACAACCAGTGGTGCAGCTTCGGATACCTGGCAGCCCGTGTAGATAAGGCTGCCCGTGCCAAATAATGGAGGAGGTACTATTATGAGAAACAGTCCTTTGCTGGAAGGTCCTTTGTCTGAGTATGAAATGCGGATTCAGCGCCTGACGACCCAGATGAAGCTGGCCGGACTGGACGGCATTCTGCTGTCCGCTCCGGATAATATGCGCTATTTCTGCGGACACAGAAGCATCGTGTGGGATTCCAATGTTTCCATGCCCGGTACTTTGATCGTATCTGCCGACGGAAGAATGAGATTGGCCGGTTCCCAGAGCAACAACCCCACGGCCCGCATGACGGCCTGCGTGGACGAGGACTGCTACATTGCCTACTTTAACGGCGGTACGCCGGAGCCCGGTCAGACCAGAAGCTATCGGGAGGCCATTCTGCTGGCATTCCACGAGCTGGGCCTGGAGAACGGCAAGATCGGCATGGAGTGGGGCAGAGGCTGCCGGGTTCGTATGATCCATGCGGACTACGAGGCCATTATTGCCGGTATGCCCAACGCTACCTTTACCGATGCCAGCGATACTATCTGGGCCATCCGCGGCACCAAGAGCCCCTATGAGGTGGATCTGCTGCGGAAGGTCAATGCCATCAACGCAAAGCTGTTTGAGCACGCCTATGCCCGCTTGATTCCCGGCGTGACCACAGAGAGAGAGCTCTACAATTCCATGGCTGCCGAGGCCTATTCCCTTGGCTGCGACGGCATCCTGGAAATGGATGTCCGGGGCCACAAGAGCCGTTACGGCCTGCCCAACTGCCCGCCCGGCGATGAGCCCTTCGGCACCGAGGACGGCACCTCCATCATGATTGACGGCGGCCCCAGCTACAAGGGCTATATCTCCGATATTATCCGCGTGGGCATCATCGGCAAACCCACCGAGGAGCAGGAGCGCCTGTATAAAATTGCCCTGGAGGGCCACGCCGTAGGTATGAGTATGCTGCGTCCCGGCGTGATGATCAGCGATGTGGTTGCCGCCGTGGATGATTTCTACGAGAAGGCCGGCGTCAGCTATTGCAACCACACCAAGGGCTGGATCGGCCACAGCATTGGCCTGAATGTCCACGAGTATCCCTGCCTGGAGGAGGGGGAGCATACCCCGCTGAAGGTAGGCATGGTTATGTCCATGGAGCCTTCCCTGGATACGCCTACTGCCGGTACCATGTGTCTGGAGCAGAACTTCGTGATTACGGAGAACGGCTACGAGCTGCTCAGCAAGACCCCCACGGATCTGTTCCTGATTCACTGATCCCGGTAAAAAGCACCCCCCAATAAGCATCCCCGCCGTCAAGGTCCGAAGGAACCTGACGGCGGGGATTTTGTGCCTTTCGGCTTATCGATGCATCGCCAGGCTCCGGCGTTCGGCCTGGGCAATGCGGAGCATTCTGGGATAGGCATAGTCAAACAGGGCCCGGAAGGAGGAGCAGAAGTAATTTTCGACGCTGCCGTCACTGCGGCGGACCCAGTCGTTTTTGCAGCCGCCGCGGCACAGTGCGTTCCAGCGGCAGGCTTTGCAGGCTTCCGGCAGGGGGGAGCCCTGCGACAGGAATTCGGTGTATACGGGACCCTGGCGCAGTACTGCCAGAGGGCCGGAGGTCAGGTCTCCCAGCTTCCAGCGGTCCAAAACGTAAAAATCGCAGGGATACAGGCTGCCGTCGGCCTCGGCGACAAAATAGCCGCCGCAGCTGCCGCAGGTGGCGCAGGTGCTGCAGCCGTCGCCCAGGAGCACATGGATGTAGTCGTCAAACAGCCGGATGCTGTGGTAGTCGCCCCGGCTCCAGTCTGCGTACCACAGGTCGAAGAGCTGGCACAAAAATCGCCCGTAGGCCTGGGGCGTCAGGGACCAGGGACGGCTGCCCCGGGGCTCCCCGATGGGGTCCAGGCAGGAGATAAACTGCAGATGCCGAAACCCCAGCTGCTTCAGAGAATTGTATATCTTTTGAGGATGCCGGGCGCAGCTGCCGGTAACGACGCACAGGGCGTTTACCTGGGCGCCGGACCTTTGCAGCAGATTCAGGGCTCCCACGCATCGGTTCCAGGTTCCTTCCCCCTGGGGGTCCACCCGATTGATGTTATGCAATTCCCGGTTCCCGTCCAGGGAAAGGCCAATCAAAAAATGCTCCCTGGTCAGGAAAGCAGCCCACTCCGGGTCCAAAAGGGTGCCGTTGGTCTGGATGGAAAACTGAAGGCCGGCCCCCTGGGGCTTGCGGGCCTTGGCACAGTCCACAAAGAACCGGAAAAAGTCCAGCCCGGCCACGGTGGGCTCGCCCCCCTGAAAGGCAAAGGATACGGTGCCGCCGGGATCCAGGGCCTCATAGGCCCGGTCAATCAGCAGGGAAGCCAGCTCTTGGGTCATGCGGCCCATACAGGCGGTATCCCGGTTTTGCGCCTCATCGGCATAAAAACAGTAACGGCAGCGCAGGTTGCAGGCGCTGGAAGCAGGCTTGATGAGAAAATGAACATATCGCAAAGAAATCGCTCCTTTTTTGGGCGCTGCCTTAAAGAGAGGGACGCAGTTCCGCTTCCGTGCAAAGAACCATAAAGCGGTGCATACTCTCAGACAGGTATTTCTGGGGATGGTAGACAATATTCAGCGTCCGGGTCATCGGTTCCCGGAAGGGCAGCATGACTACGGTGCCGCTGTCGGCGTCCCGCTGTGCCAGCAGCTTCGGCAGGACGGCCACCCCAAGCCCCTGGGCTACGGCCTGAATCAGGGCCTGATTGCTGACGCTTTCCCAGGCGGGCCGTACCTGGAGCCCGTGGAGCTCCAGGCAGGCGTTCAGCTCCCGCCGCCCTGCGCTGCCCGGTTCCCGCATCAGAAAGGGATAGGCGGCCAGCTCTTCGATGGTCACATGGGACTGACCGGCCAGGGGAGAATCCGGCGGCACAACAGCCCGGAGCTCGTCCTGCAGGAACGGGACGGCTTTCAGCTCGCCGTGCTCCGGCTGGGTTTCAATCAACCCCAGGTCAATCCGGTTGTTCAGAATCAGCTGTTCCACCTGGCTGGCCCGGCATACCTGCACGTCGGTTTGCAGGGCGGGAAACTCCTGCCGGTATTGCCGGAGAAGCCCGGGCAAAAGATAGGTGCCGATGGTAATGGTGGCGCCGATCCGGACGGTACCCACCTGGTCCCAGTTGCGCATATGGGTTTCCAGCTCGCCCATAAGGGATACAATGTGCAGGGCGTAGCCATAAAAGGCCTTGCCGCATTCCGTGGGGGAAATCCGTCGGCCAACGTGCATATACAACTTGACCCCGTAATATTCCTCCAGCTCCCGCAGAGCCAGACTGACGGAGGGCTGGGACAGGTGCAGCACCTCGGCAGCTTTGGTAACACTGCCCTGCTGATACACGGCTACCATAATTCGCATATGCCGCAGTGTCAATGAAATCACCCGATTCATAGTAAAATAAATATATATTCTATAGGATAATACTATTTTACAAATATGTCAATCCCTGATAAACTGGGGACAGATACAGGGTGCCCGCTGCCGACAGATACCGGCCCGGGCGCCGGCAGGAGGGAAGCATTATGACAAACAAAAAGCAGGTACTACGGAAGCTGTTTTTTTCCACGCTGTACCTGAGCGCCTTTACCTTTGGCGGGGGCTATGTGATTGTGACGCTGATGAAGCGGAAATTTGTGGATGAACTCCATTGGATTGAGGAGGGGGAGATGCTGGACCTGATTGCCATTGCCCAGTCCTCTCCCGGAGCCATTGCCGTCAACGGGGCCATTGTGGTGGGGTACAAGCTGGCAGGGCTGCCGGGCGCACTGACGGCCATTCTGGCTACCATCCTGCCGCCCTTTGTGATTATTACGGTCATTTCCTTCTTTTACGAGCTGTTCCGGGATAACTTTTTTGTCAGCAAGGTTCTGGCCGGAATGCAGGCAGGCGTGGGCGCAGTGATTGCCTCGGTGGTCTGGGACATGGGCGGCGGCATTGTCAAACAGAAGGATCCGACTTCTCTTGTGATTATGGCGGCGGCCTTCCTGGCAGCCTGTGTATTTCGGGTAAATGTGGTGTACATCATTTTAACCTGCATTTTTCTGGGCCTGGTGCGGACGCTTCTGGCGGAAAGGAGAAAAAGGAAATGATCTATTTGCAGCTGTTTCTCAGCTTCCTGCAGATCGGGGCCCTGAGCTTTGGCGGCGGCTACGCCTCCATGCCCCTGATTCAGGCCCAGATTGTTAGCCAGAACGGATGGCTGACCATGGGAGAATTTGGGGACCTGGTGACCATTGCGGAAATGACCCCCGGCCCCATTGCCGTGAATGCGGCAACCTTTGTAGGTACCAAGCTTGCCGGGGTCCCCGGGGCACTGGCAGCTACGGCCGGGTGTATCCTGCCCGCCTGCGTTCTGGTGACGCTGATTGCAAAGCTCTACCTGAAGTACCGGAATCTTTCCCTGCTGCAGGGAATTCTGGGCTCGCTACGGCCGGCGGTGGTGGCGATGATTGCTTCCGCCGGAATGCTCATCCTCGTCAGTGCCTTTTGGGGCGGTACAGTGTCTCTGGCGGCCACAAACTGGACCATGGTGGTTTTGTTCCTGGCGGCGCTGCTCCTTTTGCGGAAAACCAAATTAAATCCCATTGCCGTAATGGTTCTGGCAGGTGCGGCAAACCTGCTTTGTGCATTGTTCCAAGGATAAAAAATCGTGTATCCGTCAGGGCTTGGCGGATACACGATTTTTTATGTAAAGTGCCTTTTGAGAGATTTTATATACCCTTCTTTAGGCATACGATCTTTTCCGCAACGGCCAGCAGCTGCTTCCCGTTGATCAGCAGCAGCAGCACCAGGCACAAGGCCTGTATTACCGGCCACAGGGGAAGCTCCAGAATCATATCCAGCATCTGGAAGAGCAGAATCAGGGTGTTTGCCAGCAGACGCCCCTTGTACAGCCGGAAGGGGAGAAGCCTGCGGGAACTGACTGCCCGGATGCCGAAGGACAGCAGATAGCTGGACAAAGTGGCAATGGCGGCGCCCTGAACGCCGATTTTGGGAATTAAAACCAGGTTCAGGACGATATTCAGGATCGCGCCGGCCATGGCCGTCCAGAAGGACAGGACGCTCTTTTTGGCGACCACATACACGCTTCCCGTAAAGGAGGAAAAGGCGGAAAAAACCATGGCAACGGACAGCACCGGCACATACCGCCATGCGAAAAAGTACTCTGCGTCGGATAGAAGTCCGATTTCTATCTGGCTCATGGCAATTACCGCACCGGCGGCCAGGAACATCACCGACAGGAAGGAGCTCCAGATTTCGGAATAAAACTGGACATGGGCCTTTCGGTCCCCCACCGCCTCGGAGATGGCAGAGAACTGCCAGGCTTCCAGGAAGATGGTGGAAAGCAGCGTAAGGATGGTTGGGATTTTATAGGCCACGGCGTACAGACCGTTGGCCTGGGCCCCCAGAAAGCCTGTTACCATATACCGATCCGATACGCTGGTGATCCACCAGAAAATGGTAGTGGGAATCAGAGGAATGCTGTATTGGAGCATTTGAAGGGCGATGCTTTTTTCCGGGTGAGAAGTCAGCAGTCTCCAAAGCCGCTCTCTGCATACCAGATATAAGGTACACAGCCCGTCGGCCAGGGCGACGGAAAGCACATATCCGGTAACGCCCAGCTGGAACACCGCCAGGAAAAGAATGTTCAGGCCGATGACCAGGGCTGTATTCAGAATGCCCTGGCCCGCAAACAGGGCGGTTTTTCCCTCGGCCCGCACAAACTGGGCGCACAGGGAATGGTAGCAGGAGGCCATGGTATAAATGGCAATCAGGCTTCCGTAGCCCCGGAAGGCAGAGGTAAAGGACAGAAGGGAAACAATGACCCACAGCAGGACTGCCCCCAGGGTGATGGTATAAAAGCCGGTGGAAAAAATGCTTTTCCGCCGTTCCGGCTCATCCAGAGCAAACCGGAAAACGCCGTTTGCGATACCCATGGATACCACCGGCAGCAACAGGTTTGCCGTCTGCATGATCAGGTCGGCGGTGCCGTAATCCGATGGAGTCAGGATTCCGGTGTAGAACCGCACCATCACAAAGGTCATGAGCTTAGAGCCGAAGGTGCCGAGGCTGATGAGGAAGGTATTGTCAAGAAGAGTTTTGTATTTATTTTGTGTAGTCATGGTATCCTTTCTGCATCTTTGCTTTGCAAGGCCCGTTCGATAGCCTCGCCGTTATCTATAATCAGAATCTTTTCCATGATAAATCACCTTTTGGGGAAAGTCAATGCCAATTTCCGGCACGCTTCGACAATTGCAGGGCCGGAAGACCTCCCGTGTACCCTTTTGCATCCATTTGTATGTTACTATAATGACGACCGTGGCGGCCATTACCATGCTCCCCGTCTTCTATACCCAGTCCACGGCCCTGGCCATCCTGATCTACCTGGTCCTGCCCCTGGACCCTGTGAATATCGTGGTTCAGATCTTCAGCACCAAGGAGATCGTCATGAACCTCCACCTGACGGTGCTGACCTTCTCCTCCGTCAACAACACCTTCTTCACCCAGCTGTCCCTGCGCAACGCCCTGCCCCAAATAAAACCAGCCTGACCTTTTCCCTGGTGGGAGCGGTCAGGCTTTTTTGTTCAGAATCATTGCCATTGCGCCTCAAAAATGGTATACTGAAATTCGAATACAAAGGCGAAGACGCAAAAGGAATAAAAAATGATGACAAAAATCTTATTTATCTGCCACGGCAATATCTGCCGCAGCACCATGGGGGAGTACATCCTCAAGGACATGGTGAAAAAAGCGGGCCTGGAAGAGCGGTTTGAAATCGATTCCGCGGCGGTGAGCCGGGAGGAGATCGGCAATCCCATCTATCCCCCGGCCCGGCGGGAATTGCTGAAAAGAGGCGTGCCCGTAGGGAATCATCGGGCCCGGCAGGTGACGACGGAGGACTACCGGCACTTCGACCGGCTGTATTTTATGGACGAAAGCAACCGCCGGTACCTATCAAGGCTTCTGCCTCAGGACCCGGAGAAAATCAGAAAGCTCCTAACCCGGGATGTGGCGGACCCCTGGTACACCGGGGATTTTGCTCAAACCTATGAGGACCTGGTGGAAGGCTGCAAGCGGATTCTGGAGGAATTTGCATGAATTACGAAAAACTGGAAGGGGCCCTGTCGGAGCTTCCGCTGTACATCTATGCCTGGGTGGAGCCGGAAAGCCTGGAATTTTCCGACCGGGTCCGGTGGATCTGTGCGCATGAGTGCGCCATGTACGGTACCACCTGGGCCTGCCCCCCCGGGGTGGGGACCGTAGAAGAATGCAAGAAAAAATGTATGAGCTACAACAAGTGCCTGCTCATTTCCACCATTACGGAGGTGGCGGATATTTCCGACCTGCAGGGCACCCTGGCTACCCGGACGGACCACGAGGCCATTACGGACCGGGTAGGGGACCTGCTTCGCTCCTTTGGGGTGGAGCCCTACATTCTTTCTACAGAGGCCTGTGCCATCTGCAAGCGCTGTGCCATTCTGGATGGGCAGCCCTGCCGCCATCCGGACAAAATGCATCCCTGCGTGGAAAGCCAGGGCATCAACATTATCCCTACCCTGGAGGCCAACGGGCTGGAATTCCAGTATGGCTCCAACGTGGTAACCTGGGTGTCCCTGCTGCTGTTTCGGGATGATAACGGGGGGACGAAATGAAAAAAACGGGAACGATTCTTGAAAAGCTTTTAGAAGGCCTGTTTGCCGGGATGATGACGGCGGCGCTGCTGCTGGTATTGCTGTGTTCCGGGACGGAATACAATTGCAAGATCACCTTTTTGCTGCCCAATTGGGTCCTCTGCGGGGGTGCCCTGTTTGTTTCCCTGCTGCTTGCTATAGTAGGCACGAACTCTGGAAGCTGACTGCCCAGGAAATTTGGATGGCTACGCTGCTGCTGGGCACTCTATATGGGATGCTGAGCCTGAAAAAAGAGGGCCGGTTCGAAATTTCCGTATTGAAGCTGGCTCTATTCGGCACGGTGCTCTTCCTGCTGCTCTTTGAGTGCCGGGCCAGGTACCTGTTTATGCATATCCCGCTCTTCTGCTGCCTGGCAGGGCTGGGATTCGAGAAGATTGCGGAGCGGATGGGCAGAAAACGCTGAGATATGTATTTTCCCAGGGGCTCTGTTGGCCCCTGGGGCTTGTACAATGCAATATCAATAAAATATATCGATAAAACAATGCCAGAATTGTCATAACGCACAAAAAGAACGGTATCTTTTGTCTATTGCTATAAAAATTTCCGGGAGAGGGAATTATTCTTGCAATTATTCCGGCACCGTGGTATACTGTTTTGGCACGAATGAGATTCAAATGTGTAAAATCCAAGCAAAATAGTGTTGCTTGCTATAGGAAAGGGGTATTTTATGTCTCACAAATACGTTTATATGTTCACAGAGGGCGACGGTTCCATGCGTGAGCTTCTGGGCGGTAAGGGTGCCAATCTGGCAGAGATGACCAGAATCGGCCTTCCGGTTCCCCAGGGCTTTACTATTTCTACCGAAGCCTGCACCAAGTACTATGAGGACGGCCGGAAGATCAACGACGAGATCATGGCCCAGATCATGGAATATGTGGATAAAATGGAAGAGGTCAACGGCAAGAAGTTCGGCGACCTCAATAACCCGCTGCTGGTTTCCGTCCGTTCCGGCGCCCGGGCCTCTATGCCCGGCATGATGGATACCATCCTGAACCTGGGCCTGAACGACGATGTAGTCGCCGCTATGATCCAGGGCAACCCCGACCCCAAGTTTGCCCGGTTTGTGTACGACTCCTACCGCCGCTTCATCCAGATGTTCTCCGATGTGGTTATGGAAGTGGGCAAGAAGTACTTCGAGCAGCTCATCGACGAGATGAAGGCCAAAAAGGGCGTTAAGTTCGATGTAGAGCTGACTGCCGAGGACCTGAAGGAGCTGGCAGCCCAGTTCAAGGCCGAGTACAAGGCCAAGCTGGGCGTGGACTTCCCCTCCGACCCCAAGGTACAGCTGTACGAAGCCATCCGGGCAGTGTTCCGCTCCTGGGACAACCCCCGCGCCAACGTTTACCGTCGTGACAACGACATTCCCTATTCCTGGGGTACTGCCGTCAATGTCATGCCCATGGTATTCGGCAACCTGAACGACAACTCCGGCACCGGCGTTGCCTTTACCCGGGACCCGGCCACCGGCGAAAAGAAGCTGATGGGCGAGTTCCTGACCAACGCCCAGGGCGAAGACGTGGTGGCCGGTGTCCGGACCCCCATGCCTATTGCCCAGATGGCGGACAAGTTCCCCGAGGCCTATGAGCAGTTTACCAAGGTCTGCGCTCTGCTGGAAGACCACTACCGGGATATGCAGGACATGGAGTTCACCGTGGAGAACGGCAAGCTCTATATGCTCCAGACCCGGAACGGCAAGCGTACCGCCAAGGCCGCGCTGAAGATCGCCTGCGACCTCTTAGACGAGGGCATGATCGACGAGAAGAAGGCCGTTTCCATGATCGAGCCCCGGAACCTGGATACCCTGCTGCATCCTCAGTTCGATACCAAGGCGCTGAAGGAAAATACCCCCATCGGCCGCGGCCTGGGCGCTTCCCCCGGAGCTGCCTGCGGCAAGATCGTCTTCTCTGCCGAGGACGCCGAGAGCTGGGCTGCCCGGGGTGAGAAGGTGGTTCTGGTCCGCCTGGAGACCTCTCCCGAGGACATCACCGGCATGAAGGCCGCTCAGGGCATTCTGACCGTCCGCGGCGGCATGACCTCCCACGCTGCCGTTGTGGCCCGCGGCATGGGCACCTGCTGTGTCTCCGGCTGCGGCGACATTGTGATGGATGAAGAGAACAAGAAGTTCACTCTGGGCGGCAAGACCTTCCACGAGGGCGACTGTATCTCCATCGATGGCTCCACCGGTAACATTTACGACGGCCTCATTCCCACTGTGGATGCCGAAATCGCCGGCGAATTCGGCCGTATTATGGCTCTGGCCGACAAGTACCGCACCATGAAGGTCCGTACCAACGCCGATACCCCTGCAGATGCCAAGAAAGCCCGGGAGCTGGGCGCCGAAGGCATCGGCCTGTGCCGTACCGAGCATATGTTCTTTGAGCCCGAGCGGATCGCCGCCTTCCGGGAAATGATCTGCTCCGACACCGTAGAGGAGCGGGAGGCCGCTCTGGACAAGATCCTGCCCTACCAGCAGGGTGACTTTGAGAAGCTGTATGAGGCCCTGGAGGGTATGCCCGTGTGCATCCGCTTCCTGGATCCCCCGCTGCACGAGTTCGTTCCCACCACCCAGGCCGAGATTGAGGCACTGGCCAAGACTCAGGGCAAGAGCGTAGAGACCATCAAGGCCATTATCGCCTCCCTGCACGAGTTCAACCCCATGATGGGTCACCGTGGCTGCCGTCTGGCCGTTACCTATCCCGAGATTGCCAAGATGCAGACCAAGGCTGTGATCCGTGCTGCCGTCAATGTGCAGAAGGCCCATCCCGACTGGAAGGTAGAGCCTGAAATCATGATTCCCCTGGTTGGCGAAGTGAAGGAGCTGGCCTATGTTAAGAAGATGGTGGTAGAGACTGCCGATGCGGAGATTGCTGCTTCCGGTCTGGACCTCAAGTATGAGGTTGGCACCATGATCGAGATTCCCCGTGCTGCTCTGACCGCCGACGAGATTGCCAAGGAAGCGGAGTTCTTCTGCTTCGGCACCAACGACCTGACCCAGATGACCTTCGGCTTCTCCCGTGACGACGCAGGCAAGTTCCTGAACGCCTACTACGATGCCAAGATCTACGAGAACGATCCCTTCGCCAAGCTGGACCAGAACGGCGTTGGCCGCCTGATGAGCATGGCTATGGAGCTGGGCAAGAAGACCCGTCCCAACCTGCACTGCGGCATCTGCGGTGAGCACGGCGGCGACCCCACATCCGTGGAGTTCTGCAACACTCTGGGGCTGGACTATGTGTCCTGCAGCCCCTTCCGCGTACCCATTGCCCGTCTGGCTGCCGCTCAGGCTGCCATCAAGCAGGAGGCCGAGAAGGCCGCCCAGGCAAAGACCGCCGAGGAAGACAAGGCCGCTGCCCGGGAAGCCGCCAAGGAAGCTGCCAGAGAGGCCGCCAAGGAGTTCGCCGAGAACGCCAAGGAAGCCGCCCAGGTTGCTGCCGACACTCTGGCCGATGTAGCCAAGGCAGGCCTGGCAGGCGCCAAGGCCGGTCTGGCCGAAGCCAAGAAGGTCTTCGAGGAGACCCGCAGCAAGTAAGATAGCATTTTAAGTCCCATCCCCGGGGCCGCCCAGCATTGGGTGGCCCCGGGTTTTGCGTATCTAACAGGGAATGGCATCGACAACAGGGGGTGGATGTGCTATAATCGTACCCAAAGGAGCAAGGAGGCGCATCTATGAAAACCATTGGCATTGTCAGTCTGTCCGCCGGAACCATTGGAGAGGACTTTGTTTCCCACGAAGTGGAGCTGGGTGTCCGCCGGTTGGAAAACTGGGGGTACCGGGTCAGGTTTTTGCCCAATGCACGAAAGGAAATAAAATACCTGAAAGAGCACCCGGAACAGCGGGCCCGGGACCTGCTGGAGGCTTACCGGGACCCGGAGATCGACTGCATCCTCTGCGCCATCGGCGGGGATGACACCTACCGGCTGCTGCCGTACCTTTTTGAAAACCGCGAGCTGGAAAAGGTCGTCAATTCCAAGCCTTTTTTGGGCTTTTCCGATACCACGGTGAACCATTTTATGCTCCATAAGCTGGGCATCCCAACCTTTTACGGCCAGTCCTTCCTGGCAGATGTCTGCGAAATGGAAGAGAATATGCTGCCCTTTTCGGAGCACTATTTCCGGGAGCTGCTGGAAACCGGAAAGATTCACCAGGTCACCCCCAGCGGCGTCTGGTACGAAGAACGGACCAGCTTCGGGCCCGACCAGCTGGGGACGCGTAGACAGCAGCATCCCAACCAGGGCTTCCGGCTGCTTCAGGGCAGCCCCCGGTTTGAAGGGGAGATTTTAGGCGGCTGCATCGATACCATCTTTGATTTCTTTGACGGCACCCGGTATCAGGATATGCCGGAGCTGTGTGCCAGATATTCCCTTTTTCCACAGGATTGGTGTGGAAAAATTTTGCTGCTGGAATCCAGCGAGGAACGGATGAAGCCGGACAAATACCGGAGGGCGCTTGCGTATCTGAAAGAAGCCGGGGTCCTGTCGGCGGTAAACGGCATTTTGGTTGGAAAACCTGTGGAAGAATGCCATCAGGAAGAATACCATGCCCTGCTTCTGGAAGCGGTGGCCGACCCGGAAAAGCCAATCCTGGCCAATATCAATGTGGGCCACGCCGCGCCCAGGTGCATCCTGCCCTTCGGTGTCCGGGCAAAGGTGGACGGGGAGAAGCAGATAATATCGTTTGAGTAAGGTGCTGCGTATGCTATTGCGAGATTCATTTTTTCAAAAGGTTACACTTGACAATTATAGGAAATATCCTATAATGAATATGAGGTGAGGATATGCCGAAATTCGAAGTGGAATTTTATGAAAAAGCAAAAAGATACCGCGCGGATTACCTGAAACGAAAGGAGAGCAGGTTATGAGCAACAAATTTAATGATTTTCTGCAGGAGCAGCTGCAAGATCCAGAATTCCGCAAAGAGTATGAAGCGCTCCAACCGGAACACGCGGTTGTTCAGGCAATCATTGATGCCCGGAAAAATGCTGGCTTGACCCAGAAGGAGCTTTCCGAAAGAACCGGTATTGCCCAAGGGGATATCAGCAAGCTGGAAAATGGAAACGCGAATCCTTCAATTCGCACGTTGCAGCGGCTTGCCGTTGCTATGGGGATGACTTTGAAGGTAGAGTTTTTGCCGAATACGGCTGCTGCCCGGAACTCTGCTGTTTGAGCCGTACAGAAGATAATTTTTGACTGGGAGGTACAAATCAAATCATGACCATCGAAGAACAGATTTCCAATTGGATGAACGGCCGGGAGGACGAGCTGGTGGAGGCGCTGACACCGCTGATTGAAGCGGAGTCTACCTTATCCGAGGCAAAGCCCGGGATGCCCTTTGGCGAAGGTCCCGCCCTGGCCCTGGACCGGGCCCTGGCGCTGGCAAAAAGCTGGGGCTTCCGGACGGAAAACCACCAGGGCTATGTAGGCACGGCGGACCTGAATGAGGCTCCCGACGGGCTGCACATTCTGGCTCACCTGGATGTGGTCGGCGCCGGAGACGGCTGGGATACGGATCCCTACAAGCTGGTCCGGGACGGGGACCTGATCTACGGCCGGGGCACCGATGACGACAAGGGCCCGCTGGTGGCGGCGCTTCTGGCCATGCGCTGCGTCCGGGAGCTGGGGCTGCCCCTGACGAAGAACGTAAAGCTCCTTATGGGTACCGACGAAGAAACCGGCTCCCGGGATATTGAGCACTATTATGCCAAGCATCCTTTTGCGCCCTACTCCCTGTCCCCGGATGCGGATTTTCCGGTGATCAATATCGAAAAGGCGGGCTACGGCCCCAAGTTCTCCAAGGCCTGGGAGAAGACCGAGGGTACCGGCATGAAGGTCCTGTCCATTGAGGGCGGCATCCGGAAGAACGTGGCCCCGGCCAATTGCAAGGCGGTGCTCTCCGGCGGGGACCTGGCCCGGGTGCAGGCTGTCCTAAAGCAGGTATCCGGCGAGACCGGCGTCCAGCTGACCGCCCAGGCAGAGGGGGAGAACCTGGTTATCACCGCCGTTGGCCTCCAGGCCCATGCTTCTACCCCGGACGAGGGCAAGAACGCCATTACGGCCACCCTGGATGCCCTGTGCCGGTTAGACCTGGCAGATGGGGAAGGGGAGAAAACGGTTCGCCGCCTCCACGAGAACTTCCCCTACGGCGACAACCGGGGCAAGGCCCTTGGCATTGCTATGGAGGATGAAAAATCCGGCGTGCTGACCCTGACCCTTTCTCTTCTGACCCTGACGGAAACCGGCTTTACCGCCGTGTTCGACTCCCGGGATCCCCTGTGCGCCACCAAGGAGAATACGGTGGATGTGGTGGAAAAGAAGTTTGCTTCCTACGGCTGGAGCTGCGAAGGGGACCTGCGGCCTGCCCACGCGGTGGATGCGGATTCCGACTTTATCCGTACCCTGCTTTCTGCCTACGAAACCTATTCCGGCAAGAAGGGCTACTGTGAGGCCATCGGCGGCGGTACCTATGTCCACGAGATCCCCGGCGGCGTGGCCTTTGGCGCGGGAGAGCACGGCTTCGACTCCCACCTCCACGGTGCCAACGAGCGGGCGAGATTAAGCCAGCTGCTGAAAACGGCCAAGATCTACGCCCTGGTCATCAGCAAGCTGTGTACATAATGCAAGTAGAATAAACAAAACTTGCAAATCAAGACGGGTAAATCCATAAAAATTCAGAATATATTCCAAATCGTGCAATTCACTATTGACATTCTGCGATTTTTGAGTATACTGGCCCTATCAAGCAAAGGCGCTGATCCCAAAGAAGGGAGTCAGCGCCTTTTTGATTTGAATGGCCGTTCAGATCCTTGCAAAAGAACGTAAGGAGGAAGAAAAATGGAATTTTCACCAGTCAACACGATTTGGGTCCTGCTTGGGGCCGCGTTGGTGTACTTTATGCAGGCCGGGTTTGCCATGTGTGAGGCGGGCTTTACCAGAGCCAAGAATACCGGCAATATTTTGATGAAAAACCTGATGGACTTCTGTATCGGCACCCCCTGCTTCTGGCTGGTGGGCTTCGGCCTGATGTTCGGTGCAGGCAGCGCCGTGGTTGGCAAGCTGGATCCCCTGATTTTGGGGGACTACAGCCACATCCTTCCCGCGGGAGTCCCCCAGTGGGCCTATGTGATCTTTCAGACCGTCTTCTGTGCCACCTCTGCCACCATTGTCTCCGGTTCCATGGCCGAGCGGACCAAGTTTTCCGCTTACTGCGTCTATTCCGCCTGTATCTCCCTGTTCTTGTACCCCATTTCCGGCCACTGGATCTGGGGAGGCGGCTGGCTGAGTGAGCTGGGCTTCCATGATTTTGCCGGTTCTACAGCTGTGCATATGGTTGGCGGCATCTGTGCCTGCATCGGCGCGGCTATGCTGGGCCCCCGGATCGGCAAGTACGATTCCGAGGGAAAGCCCCGGGCCATTCTGGGCCACAACCTTTCCATTGCCGCCCTGGGCGTATTCATTCTCTGGTTCTGCTGGTTCGGCTTTAACGGCTGCTCCACGGTGGCCATGGATTCCGACGAGGCTATGATCTCCGCTGGTCTTGTGTTCTTCAACACCAATATGGCCGCCGCGGTAGCCTGCGTGGTCACCCTGATCTTTACCTGGACCCGCTACGGAAAGCCGGATGTTTCCATGACCTTCAATGCCGCTTTGGCGGGACTGGTGGGCATTACCGCCGGATGTGATATGGTTTCTCCTGTAGGCGCTGCCGTGGTCGGAATCGTCTGCGGCATCCTGGTGGTGCTTTCTGTAGAGTTCTTCGATAAGGTCGCAAAGATCGACGATCCGGTAGGTGCCATTTCCGTTCACGGTGTCTGCGGCGCTACCGGCACCATCCTGACGGGCCTCCTGGCCACGGATGGCGGCCTCCTCTATGGCGGCGGCTTCCGGTTCCTGGGCATCCAGCTGCTGGGCGTTGTTTCCGTGGCTGCCTATACCGCAGTGATGATTTTTCTCATCTTCTCCGTCATCAAAGCCACCATTGGCCTGCGCTGCTCTGCGGAAGAGGAGATCGAGGGCCTGGATATTTCTGAGCACGGTCTGGCTAGCGCCTATGCCGATTGGGTGCCCGCGACCTCTATGCTGGTGGACGAGACCAAGGCTCCTGTAGCGGCAACCGGGACCACTCCCGTAGAAAAGGCGGTTCCTGTTTACGAAAAGCCCACGCATATAGGCGGCAAGTATACCAAGGTTACCATCGTCTGCAACCAGAGCCGGTTTGAGGCTTTGAAAGCCCAGATGGCCCTCATCGGCGTTACCGGCATGACCGTTACACAGGTTATGGGCTGCGGCGTCCAGAAGGGCAAGACTGAATTTTATCGTGGCATTCCTATGAACATGAACCTGCTGCCCAAGCTCCAGGTGGACATCGTGGTATCCACCGTTCCTCCCGAGGCTGTAGTTGCGGCAGCCAAGAGTGCCTTGTACACCGGCCACCCCGGCGACGGCAAGATCTTCCTGTACGATGTGGAAGAGGTCGTCCGGGTCCGTACCGGTGAGACCGGCAAGGCAGCTTTGACCGGTGCCGACGGGAACTGACCCGTTTGCATATATTGTTCTCTTTCTCACAAAGGGCCGGGGGTGGAAAACGCTCCCGGTTCTTTGTGCTGGATGCCGCCGCAAATTGAAATAGGCCCGTATGATTTCTATACCGCCCGTTTGGGCGGTATTTTTCTTGGAAAAAGGATTGTTATTTCCGGCGGCGGATGTTATAATGACTCAATATTTACCATCTATCGGGAAAATGGAAAGGAAACAGAACAACATGATCGAAAAATCGGACCGCCTGACCCATGTGCATTCCGATATTCGGGGGCCATTGTATGTAGAGGCGCTTCGGATGCAGGCCCAGGGAACACCGGTGCTGAAGCTGAATACCGGCAATCCGGGGAATTTTGGCTTCCAATTGCCGGACAGCGTGCGGCAGGCTCTGATTGCCAATGTGGACCGGGCCGTGCCCTACTGCGATGTAAGAGGAATGCAGGATGCCAGAGAGGCAATTTTAAAATACCATCTGAGCCGGGGTCTTCAAAACATCACCCTGGAGGATATTTACATCTGCAACGGCGTCAGCGAGGCGGTGTCCATGCTGATGACGGCCTTGGTGGGCACCGGGGACGAGGTGCTGGTGCCCTCTCCCTGCTACTCCCTGTGGAGCAACAATACCTACCTTGGCGGCGGCAAGCCGGTGCATTACCGCTGCGACCCGAAAAACGACTGGAACCCGGACCTGCAGGACATCCGCAAGAAGATCACCCCCAGGACCAAGGCCATTTTGGTCATCAACCCCAATAACCCCACCGGCGCCGTGTACAGCAAGGACACCCTGCTGGAAATTGCCCAGATCGCCCGGGAGCACCACCTGCTCCTGCTGGCCGATGAAATTTACGACCGGCTGGTGATGGACGGCATCCCCAATTACTCCCTGGCGGCCCTGGCTCCGGACCTGCCCTGCGTCACCTTTAACGGCCTGTCCAAGTCCCACATCATCTGCGGCTTCCGCTGCGGCTGGATGGTGTTCTCCGGCCCCAAGGAGGAGCTGAAGGAAGTAGAGGCCGGTGTTATGCAGCTGGCGGCCATGCGCCTGTGCGGAAACACCCTGACCCAGCTGGTGATCCCCGCGGCCCTACAGGACTACGAAAGCACCCACGCCATGATGGCCCCCGGCGGCAGGCTTTATGAGCAGAGCAAGACCACGGTAGAGGGCTTACAAAAGATCCCCGGCGTCACCCAGATCCCCAACCGGGCCGCCTTTTACCTGTTCCCCGGCCTGGAAGCGGGCCGCTTCGATTTTGAAAGCGACGAGGACTTTGCCATGCGCTTCCTCCACGAAAAGCACATCCTGGTGATCCCCGGCCACGGCTTCGACTGGTTCGAGGACCTGCGCTTCCGCATCGTCATGCTGCCGGAACCGGAGCGCATTATAAAGGCAATGGAGGCCCTGGGAGAATTTTTGGACGAACATAGAAGATAAGGTTTGTATAGTGTGCCACCCCGCCTGCCCATTTCTGGGCAGGCGGGGTGGCGGCTTTTTTAGGCGCTATGTCATTACCTCCTGTTTTCGTCTAAATCTCCAAAAAGAAAGCAAAATAATGGGCAATATGCAGAGGACGATTATTCTGCTTCTGCGGAAGGGAGCACCTGTAGTCATGAACACACTGCTGAATGCTACCAATCCGTCACAGAGTGCGTACATACCCATGGAGACTGTGGCTATGCACCAGCAGTGGAAGGACATGACTGCGACTGCCAGCCGGATGAAAGCGGCACGGTGGTGCATACGGAAGGCTGTGGCTATGTGGAGGCTGTAGCAGAGGTCCCCTGCAACCATGTTTGCTCTGAAGAAACTGGCTGCATTCGAAGAGTGCTGAACTGCCAGCACCAGCATGATGATAACTTGATGACGATCGCATGAGTTGCTAATGTATAAACCGTCCGACAAATGGGGATTTGACGGGGTAAACGGTAGGTACCGGCGGCAAGCTCTTCCCCCCTCCTGCATGGAGGGGGTGCCCACCGCAGTGGGCGGGGGTGGAGGGGACCCGGTACGATGACTTTCTGCATTTGGATGAATGGTATTCCCTAAATATGCCCCTATTTTCTCAATATACCTATCTGTTTTCGGTAGGGGTCCCCTCCACCCCCGGCCTGCGGGCCACAAGATTATTGTGTGATTGCCACCGGCAATCATCATTATCTCGATTCGCTGCGCGGAGCACCACCCCCTCCACGCAGGAGGGGGAATGGGGATTTTTCCCGCAGGCGGACACCATTCAACTAACCCTACAAATCCTTATTTGTAGATTTTTGTGTTTTCGCTCACAAACTTATTTACTCATGCAATCGTCGCCTCTGCCCTGCAGTACGGATATGTCCGAAGTTTTCCAAATTTCCGAATTCTTCATGAATGGCCTCCCGGTATCTGTTATACTGTAAAACAGAATCAAATCAAGGAGGAACGCTATGAAAAAATTGGCAAAACAACTATCTGCCCGAAATTTTGCAATGCTGTTACTGGCCGGATGCATCAATGCCTTTGGGGTTACGGTGTTTCTGGCTCCGGTGAAGCTGTACGACAGCGGAATTTCCGGCACCTCCATCCTGCTGTCTCAGCTGACGGGGCTGCCGCTGAGTGCTTTTTTGCTGCTGCTGAATGTACCGCTATTCCTATTTGGGCTCAAGCGGCAGGGCGGGGTGTTTACGGTGTATTCCCTGTTTGCGGTGGGGGTGTATGCCTGGGCCAGCTGGATGATTACGGATGTGCTGCCCATTGATGTGACCATGGCGTCTCCTTTGGCGGGGGAGGATCTATTGCTGTGCGCCCTGTTCGGCGGGGTGATTTCCGGTGTGGGCAGCGGCCTGACCATCCGCAGCGGCGGTGCCATAGACGGCATCGATGTGCTGGCGGTGACCTTTGCCAAGGGCCTTAATATGACCGTGGGTACCTTTGTAATGATTTACAATGTGATATTATACATCCTCTGCGGTGCGGTGATTGGCAGCTGGATATTGCCCCTGTATTCCATTGTCACCTACGGAGCCGGACTGAAAACCATTGATTTTATTGCCGAGGGTATCGACCGCTCCAAAGCGGTGACAATTATTACCGACCGGCCTGAGGAGGTCAATGCAGCCCTTTTGGAAGCCTTCTCCTGCGGGACTACCCGGATCCGGGCTGTCGGCGGCTACTCCAATGCAGAAAAAGGAATCATTTACTTTGTGGTCAACCGCTTCCAGATTGCACGGGTCCGCACACTGGTCAGAGAGCTGGACCCCATGGCTTTTGTGACCATTACGGAGGTGGCGGATGTGCTGAAGGCGGCGCCAGTGCAGCCGGAGTGAAGGCCTTTGCCCTGCTCCAAAATTTCCACCGGTATCATATTGCGTTTCCGGGGGAAATCCGATATAATGGAAGGGCTTAATTTGAGAGAGAGAGGCGCGTACCAATGGTTCAAACGGCGTTTGATAACGACAAATATCTGCAGATGCAGTCCAGCCATATCCGGGAGCGGATCGCCAAATTCGGCGGCAAGCTCTATCTGGAATTCGGCGGTAAGCTCTATGACGACAACCATGCATCCCGGGTGCTTCCCGGCTTTCATCCGGACAGCAAGCTGCGGATGCTGCTGCAATTAAAGGACCAGGTGGAGATGGTGATTGCCATCAATACCGCGGACATCGAAAAGAACAAGATCCGGGGGGACCTGGGCATTACCTACGACCTGGATGTAATCCGGCTCATCAACATTTTCCGGAACTTCGGCCTCTATGTTTCCAGCGTGGTGCTGACCCGGTATCACGACAATACCGCGGCCAAGGCTTTCCAGGCACGGCTGGAGGGGATGGGGGTCAGGGTATACCATCACTATGCCATCGAGGGCTACCCTTCCAATACCGCCTTCGTGGTATCTGACGAGGGATTCGGCCGGAATGACTATATCGAAACCACCCGGGAGCTGGTGGTGGTAACGGCCCCCGGCCCCGGCAGCGGCAAGCTGGCCACCTGCCTGAGTCAGCTCTACCACGAGCACAAGCGGGGGGTCACTGCGGGGTACGCCAAGTTTGAGACCTTTCCCATCTGGAACCTGCCTTTGAACCATCCGGTAAACCTGGCCTACGAGGCCGCTACCGCAGACCTGAACGATGTGAACATGATCGATCCATTCCATCTGGAGGCCTACGGCAAGACCACAGTCAATTACAACCGGGATGTGGAAGCTTTCCCGGTGCTGGTGGCCATTTTCGAAAAGATTTTGGGCCACTGCCCCTACAAGTCCCCTACGGACATGGGCGTCAATATGGTGGGCAACTGCATTATAAATGACGAGGCCGCCTGCTTTGCCTCCCGCCAGGAGATTATCCGCCGGTATTATACGGCTTTGTGCGACCAGAAAAAGGGCAAGGCGGCCGACGAGGTGGTCTTCAAGCTGGAGCTTCTTATGAAGAAGGCCGGTGTTAAGGCAGAGGAGCGGACCGTCATCGCCCCGGCCCTGAAGCGGGCAGAGGAGACCGGCAACCCCGCCGCAGCGGTGGAACTGCCGGATGGCAGAATCATCACCGGCAAGACCTCTGATCTGTTGGGCGCCGCCTCTGCGGTATTGCTGAATTCGCTCAAGGCTTTGGCCGGGATTCCCTCGGACCTGCATCTGATTGCCCCTGCGGTGCTGGACCCCATTCAGCATTTAAAGGTAGATCATCTGGGCAACCGGAACCCCCGGCTGCATACCGACGAGACGCTGATTGCTCTATCCATCAGTGCGGCTACCAATCCCACTGCGGAGCTGGCTATGGAGCAGCTGGATAAGCTCCGGGGCTGCGAGGTCCATTCTACGGTGCTGCTGTCCAGCGTGGACGAAAATATGTTCCGCCGTTTGGGTATGAACCTGACCTGCGAGGCAAAATACGAATAAAAGGTAAGGAGGTGGGCACCTATGGTCATTCAGCAGCAGTTCAACTATTCTCCAAAGAATGTAAACAGGACGCTGCACATCTACCTGCCCAACGACTATGACCGGTCCCAGGATAAGTACCCGGTTATGTACTTTTTCGACGGACACAACCTGTTCCGGGACGCCGACGCCACCTATGGCAAATGCTGGGGGCTGGAGACCTTTTTGGACCACTGGTCCAAAAAGATGATCGTGGTGGGACTGGAATGCGGCCACGAGGGACGGGAACGGCTGGATGAGTACTGCCCCTACGATTCCCATGGAGGCTTCCTGGGGGAAATTCACGGCATGGGGGAGGCCACCATGGATTGGATTGTCCGTGAGGTCAAGCCCTGGGTGGATACCCATTTCCGCACCTGGCCCTGCCGGGCAGCTACCGGCATTGCCGGGTCCAGCATGGGCGGGCTTATGGCCATCTATGCGGCCGGGCAGTACAACGCCTGGTTTTCCAAGGCGGCCTGCCTGTCTAGCGCCATCCGGGTCTGTCGGAAGCAGCTGCTGGCGGACATCGGGGATGTGGACCCGGATACCCGGGTATACCTGTCCTGGGGTACCGAGGAATCTGGCGGAAAGCGGGTAGGCTTTTACAGCCCCGCAGCCCTGGCCAACCGGGAGGTGGCAGAGGCTTTCTGGAAAAAGAAGGCCCAGGCAACCCTGTACTGCCAGGAGGGCGGCAAGCATTGTGAGGCCGACTGGGAGAAGCAGGTGCCTCAATTTATGGAGTATTTGTGGTTTTAACGTATGAAATATATCGGTCAAGCAACGATCATTTTTGCATTTACATTGGCGGGGGAGCTATTGCACGTTCTGCTCCCGCTGCCCATTCCTGCGGCAATCTACGGCCTGGTGCTGCTGTTTTTGGCTCTGGTGCTGGGAATCGTGAAGGTACCCCAGGTGGATGGAGCCAGTAAGTTTTTAATTGCTACAATGGGTGTGCTGTTCGTGGCCCCCGGTGTCAGCATTCTGGAGGTGTGGGAGACTGTGGCGCCCAGCATCCTTTGGATTGTCCTCATTGCGCTTCTCTCCACGGCCATCGTTTTTGCGGTGTCGGCTCTGGTGACCCAGGCAATGCTCAAGAAGGGGGAGAAGGACCGTGGGTGAAATCTTTATGCAGACCAGTCTGTATGCCATTGTCCTGACCCTTGGCACCTATGAGCTGGGCCTGTGGGTCAGAAAGAAGACGGGGAGCGCCCTGTGTAACCCCTTGCTGATTTCCATTATCCTGGTGATGATTGTTTTGGGGCTCTTCCGTATTCCGGCGGAAAGCTACGGAGAGAAGATGTCCGGCCTTTCCTGGTTTCTGACACCGGCAACCGTCTGCCTGGCGGTGCCGCTGTACGAGCAGGGGAAGGTGCTGAAAAAGAATCTGCCTGCTATTTTTGCGGGCGTGGCGGCAGGAACCCTGACCAGCCTTTGCTGCGTGGCTTTGATGTCCAGGCTCTTTTCACTGGAAAGTCCGGTTCTGGCTTCCATGCTGCCCAAAAGCGTGACGACGGCTCTGGGCATTGCCATTGCGGAACAACTGGGCGGCATTCCGGCGATAACCACGGCGGCCATTATCATCACGGGCATTTTCGGCTGTGTCTGCGGTTCCGGGCTTTCCAGGCTGTTAAAGGTGGATTCTCCCATTGCTCAGGGAGTGGCCTTCGGCACCGCCTCCCATGTATTGGGTTCCAGCCGGGCGACGGAAATATCCGAGCTTACCGGTGCGGTCAGTTCCCTGTCCCTGGTAGCGGCGGGGATACTGACGGCGGTGCTGTGCCCGGTGTGGTTTTCTATTTTTGGATAAATTCGGGAAAGAACACTGAATAAAAGGAGAAAATAAAAATGAGAAAAAGCGGAATTTTGATGCACATTACATCTTTGCCCGGGCCCTATGGCGTGGGTACCATGGGCAAGAGCGCCTATGCCTTCCTGGACTTCCTGCATAAGTCCGGCCAGCAGTGCTGGCAGATGCTGCCCCTGACCCCTACGGGCTACGGCGACAGTCCCTACCAGTCCTGCTCTGCCTATGCGGGAAATCCCTACCTCATCGATCTGGACACCCTGGTCCGGCAGCACCTTTTGAAAAAGGAAGAGCTTCTGGCGGTGGATTGGGGCGACGACGATACCCATGTGGATTTCGGCAAGCTTTACAACGGCCGGACGCCTATCCTCAAACTGGCCTACAGCCGGTTCCGCAATGATCGGGCTTTGAACACCTTTATCAAGAAGAATGCATCCTGGCTGAATGATTTTGCCCTCTATATGGCTCTGAAGGAGAGCCATGGCTTTGCTCCCTGGTTCCAATGGGAAAAGGAGCTGAAGTTCCGGGACAAGGATGCCCTGGAGGTGCAGAAGGAAGCGCTGGCTGAGCCCATCCGGTTCTATTGCTTTGTACAGTATATCTTCTACAAACAGTGGAATGCCCTGCGGAAAAAAGCCGGAGAGCTGGGGATTGAGCTGATTGGAGATGTGCCCATCTATGTTCCTTACGACTCCGTGGAGGTCTGGAAGGAACCGGAGCTCTTCCGGCTGGACGAAACTCTGACGCCCATCGATGTCGCGGGCTGCCCTCCGGATGCCTTTACCGCCGACGGCCAGCTCTGGGGCAACCCCCTGTACCGCTGGGATGTTCAGGAGAAGACCGGCTACAAATGGTGGATCGATCGGCTCAGCGCCGCGGGCAAGCTCTTCGATGTGATCCGGCTGGACCATTTCCGGGGCTTTGAGTCCTTCTGGGCGGTGCCCTACGGAGACGAGAATGCCCGGGGCGGCAAGTGGGTCAAGGGTCCCGGCGTGAGCTTTGTCAATGCTCTGAAAAAGAATCTGCCCAACCTGGACTTTATTGCCGAAGATCTTGGCTTCCTGACCCAGGAGGTGCTGGACCTGCGGGACGAATCCGGATATCCCGGCATGAAGGTGCTGGAATTTGCCTTTGATTCCACGGAGCCCTCCGAATACAGACCCCATACCTATACAGCCAATACCGTTTGCTATACCGGTACCCACGACAATATGACCATGCGGCAGTGGTTTGAGGAGGCATCTCCCGAGGCGGTAAAAGTGGCCGCGGACTACATGACCCTGAGCAAGAAGGAGGGATATGTCTGGGGTACCATCCGTACCGCCATGAGTTCGGTTTCGGAGCGGGCCATTGTCCAGATGCAGGACTATCTGAACCTGGGCGGGGAGGCAAGAATGAATTTCCCGGGAAAACCCAGCGGCAACTGGACCTGGAGGGCCAGGAAGGGCTTCGCCTCCAATGGGCTGGCAGCTAAGATCCTGGAGCTCACAAACCGGTACGACCGTGGGCCTGTTGACGAAAAAATATGAAGCAATTGTTAGTTGTTCACAAAAATTAAAACATTTTTTTGTGGCACATCACAACAAAAATCAGAGAAGTTTTTGTTGACTTTGCACATGCCTTAGAGGTATAATTGGACTTGCTTGGGAGAAAAGTTGCGAACCTTTCAGGCAAGTCTTTTTTTTAGGCATTTCCGGCGTATAACGTCGTTTATGCAAAATAAAATTTGGAGGAAGTACTATGAAAAAGACAATTGCGATGCTGCTGGCTCTTGTTCTGGTTGTCGGCCTGTTTGCAGGCTGCGGCGCCAAGACCGAGACGCCTGCCGCTACCACCGCGGCCGCTGCTGAACCTGCGGCTACCGAGGCTACCGAGGCTCCCGCTGCGGATGCCACCGCCACCGGTTCCGTCTACTACCTGAACTTTAAGCCCGAGTCCGATGCCGCTTGGCAGGAGCTGGCCAAGACCTACACCGAGCAGACCGGCGTGAAGGTCACCGTCGTTACCGCCGCTTCCGGCACCTACGACACCACCCTCACTGCGGAGCTGGACAAGACCGCCGCTCCCACCATGTTCCAGGCTGGCAACCAGGGCGCCATCGATGCTTACGGCGAGTGGTGCCTGGACCTGCGGGATACCGATGTCTACAAGGAAATGACCACCGACGACTTTAACCTGAAGGGCGAAGACGGCTCCGTGCTGTCCATCGGCTACTGCTACGAGTCCTTCGGCATCATCGTCAACAAGGCCCTGCTGGAGAAGGCCGGTCACTCCCTGGACGAGATCACCAACTTTGAGTCTCTGAAGGCTGTTGCCGACGACATCCACGCCCGTGCTTCCGAGCTGGGCTTCGATGCCTTCACCTCCGCCGGTCTGGACGGCTCCTCCTCCTGGAGATTCTCCGGCCACCTGCTGAATATGCCCCTGTTCTACCAGTTCCGTGACGACGGCGTGACCAAGCAGCCCGCCACCATCACCAACAAGTACCTGGACAACTTCAAGGCCATTTGGGACCTGTACATCACTGACTCCGCCACCACCGGTGCTGCCCTGACCACCGCTACCGGCGACCAGGCTGAGGCTGAGTTCGGCAAGGGCGAGGCTGTGTTCTACCAGAACGGTACCTGGGAGTACGGTAACCTGACCGGCACCTTCGGTATGAACCCCGATGACCTGGCCATGATCCCCATCTACTGCGGTGTGGAAGGCGAGGAGAAGGCTGGCCTGTGCTCCGGCACTGAGAACTGCTGGGCTGTTAACAAGGAAGCTGCTCCCGAAGACATCCAGGCTACTCTGGACTTCATGAAGTGGGTCGTGACTTCCGAGGAAGGCACCACCATGCTGGCCGCAGAGTTTGGCCCCTGCCCCTTCAAGAACGCCAAGACTCCTGAGAACGTGTTCTTTGCCGATGCCAACAAGCTGGTTGCTGACGGCAACTACACCGTTACCTGGGCCTTCAACTGGACTCCCGGCGTGGATGACTTCCGTGCCGCCGTTGTGGACGCTATGACTCAGTACACCTCTGGCACCGGCGATTGGGCCGCTGTCGAGACTGCCATCGTGGACGGCTGGGCTGCCCAGTACGCCAAGAACGTTGGCTGATACCCTGAAGTAAGTCAGTCTTTCCGGGGCGAGCAAGTTCGCTCGCCCCGGATTTTTTCCGTATCCCGGCTTTGGATAATCCCTGCCGCCGGTCCTCCGGCAGCGCCTAATAGGAGAGATGATTAATGGCCAAACTGAAACAAACCAACGATGGCGCCTCTCTGAACTCTGTGCTGGTTCGCCGGCCCATTCAGAAATGCTTCCCACTGTTCCTCCTGCCGACCTTTATCGCGTTCTGTATCGGTTTTTTGTATCCCTTTGGAAAGGGCCTGTTCCTTTCTTTCTGTGACTTTAAAACCACCAGCAAATGGACCTGGATCGGCCTGAACAATTACATGAAGGCTTTTGCTGACGAGAGCTTTATCCATGCTTTCTGGTACACTGCCGGCTTTGCTCTGGTTTCCCTGCTGATCATCAATATTCTCGCATTTACCGTGGCCTACCTGCTGACCAAGGGCATTAAAGGCTCCAATATCTTCCGTACCGTCTTCTTTATGCCCAACCTCATTGGCGGCATTGTTCTGGGCTATATCTGGTCCATGATCTTTGACGGCATTCTGTCCCGCTACAACACCTCTATTCTTCTGAATTCTACATATGGCTTCTGGGGCCTGATCATTTTGATGGCCTGGCAGCAGATTGGCTATATGATGATCATTTACATTGCTGGATTACAGGCTGTTCCCGGAGATATGCTGGAGGCAGCCAAGATCGACGGCGCATCCGAGTGGAAGACCCTGTGGCACATTACCATCCCCAACGTGATGCCCTCCATCACTATCTGCACATTCCTGACCCTGACGAATTCCTTTAAGCTCTACGACCAGAACCTGGCATTGACAGACGGTCGTCCCTATAAGGGCGTTATCCATACTACGGAAATGCTGGCCCTGAACATCGTCAATTCCAATACACTGAAAACCAAGGGTGTTGGTCAGGCAAAGGCAGTGATGTTCTTCGTTCTGGTTGCCATCATTGGTATTCTCCAGATGAAGACGACCCATGATAGGGAGGTGCAACAGTAATGAGTAAAAAGCCTGCTACCATCCAGGGCGAGAAGCACACAAAAATGGTGCTTACCGTTGTGTTTACGGTCATTGCCATTGTTTATCTGCTTCCTGTTTTCCTGGTTCTGATCAATTCTTTTAAGTCAAATGCGTATGTCAACACCGATACCTTTGCGCTGCCGAACGAAGAGTCCTATGTGGGCATGGACAACTACGTCAAGGGCATGACCTTCGGCAATTACCCCTTTGCGAAATCCGTCGGCTACTCCCTGTTTATTACCATTGTTTCCAGCGCTCTGATCCTGGTGTGTACCTCCATGGCCGCCTGGTACATCGCCCGGGTGGGCAGTACCTTCAGCAAAATTGTGTACTACCTCTGCGTTTTCTCTATGGTGGTGCCCTTCCAGATGGTCATGTTTACCCTGCCCAAAACCGCAGACACCCTGAACCTGAATACACCGTGGACGATACCCGTTATCTATCTGGGCTTTGGCGCCGGTTTGGCGGTGTTTATGTTTTCGGGATTTGTAAAGTCCATCCCCCTGTCCATTGAAGAAGCGGCAGCGATTGACGGCTGCGGTCCCATCCGTACTTTCTTCAGCGTGGTTCTGCCCATGATGAAGCCCACTCTGATTTCTGTGGGTGTGCTGGAGATCATGTGGGTGTGGAACGACTATCTGCTGCCCTATCTGGTATTGGACCGGAAGAAGTATATGACCATTCCCATTCATATCCAGTACCTGAAAGGATCCTATGGCTCCGTGGATATGGGTGCAACAATGGCCCTGATTCTCCTGAGTATTGTACCTGTCATTGTGTTCTACCTGACCTGCCAGAGGCACATCATTAAGGGTGTTGCCGCCGGTGCTGTCAAGGGCTAAGATCTATCTTTCCCGCACCCAAACCGGTGCGGGAATTTTTTGAAAAATGGAAAATAATGCTTGACAAATGGGATAGGAGGTGGTAATATAAGCAAGCTTTCCGCGATAGATGTAAAAATTCTCCACGGACAGCGTAATATCGGATCAGAACAAAAAAGAAGTTGAAAAACCTCTTGACAATGCTTTGAGTTTGTGATATTATGTCCGGGATTTCCAAGAGGAAGTCGCGTCTGTACCTTGTAAATTGAATAACGTTAAGACGAACTAATTAACACCTTGGACAATTAAATGGAATTGTTTAAGC
>CAKTHQ010000021.1 GCA_934565415.1 uncultured Oscillospiraceae bacterium | reverse complement strand
CGGTTATGGATACAGCCATTGCGATGATTTTGGCGTTGCCCGCTCCTTCGGCTTCAAACGGAAGCACCTGGGCAACGACCTGATGGGTTCTTTGGGTACTCCCATCGTAGCCGTCGAAGGCGGCACCGTAGAGGCCATGGGCTGGAACCGCTACGGCGGCTGGCGTATTGGCATCCGGTCCTTTGACGGGAAACGATACTATTATTATGCCCACCTGCAGAAGGACCGCCCCTTTGCCCCTGGCCTTGCCGTGGGAAACATGGTAGACGCAGGCGATCTGATTGGCTTTATGGGCCGCACCGGATACTCGGACCGGGAAAATGTCAACAATATTGAAGTTGTCCATCTACATTTCGGTATGGAGCTGATCTTTGACGAAAGCCAGAAAGAATGCAACAGCGAAATATGGGTGGATGTGTATCCCCTGGTCAAAGTGCTCACCCAGCACCGAAGCAGTTTGCAAAAGACATCTGATGGCTGGAAGCGTGCATACCCCTTCCGGGACTTGGACTGGAAGGCTTTTCCATCCCAACCGGTTCCAGGTGCCTGAATTATCTCTTACAGCGGAATAGATAGCTGCTGTGGGGTGCCGCATGGAAGCAAATGCTGTGGGCATCCACCTTCTCCCAATGGAGTTTCGTTCCCAGCAGATCGGAGCCTTTCTCCGGTTCGCTGCCGCCTGCTGCAGCGATGGGCAGACGGAAAGATTCTTCCCTGTCACTTTTGGAAATCACACCCACCAGAATGTCGCCTTTCCAGAACCGGGCAATGGAAAACACATCTCCCTTGGCATACAGGAACTTCATGCCACCTTCCGAAAGAGCCGGATGCTCTTTTTTCAGCTGAGCCATCCGATGGTAGAGCCGGTACTTCTCCCCCTCCTGGAAGGGTTTGCTCCAGGGCATGGGATAGCGGCAGCCTTCGTTGGTGCCATAGAAACCATCGATATCCGCCTCGTCTCCATAGTAGATGGAGGGGGCGCCGATCAGCAGAAACTGGAACAGCACCGCCCCCCGGAAATCCGCATCCGTGATCTTGGGGTCCGTATGGAACCGGCTGGTATCGTGGCTGTCGAACAGATTAAACTGGTTCTGCCACAGGGCAAAGGGCATCCGGGCCAGATGCTGCATGACCCGGTGCTCCAAATCCTCGGCAGTCATAAATCCAGGGAGCTGACTCAAAACCGGGTGCCGCATCATAAACAGGTCCTGCTCTCCGAAAAACTGGCGGATAGTCCGGCCGCAGCCGTAATAGTTCATTGGAGAGTCCCATTCGCTGCCCTGGAGATACTGGGCACAATCTCCCCAGTCCTCGGCCAGAATATAGGCTTGGGGATTTTCCTCTCGAATGCTCTTGCGGATTTCCGGCCACAGCTCATGGGCCAGCTGGACCTTTCCGTTCCGGCCAAACACATCCGCTACATCAAAGCGCCAGCCGTCGATATTGTAAGGGGCTTTCAGCCACTTTTTCAGCACGGAATCCGGTCCACGATAAACCACCTCCCGAAGCGCATCAGAGGTATAGTTCAGCGTCGGCATAGACTCCAGATTCCACCAGCCGTGATAGCTGTTGTCCTTTTCAAAGAAATAGAAACTGCGCTCTACAGAATCCGGGTTATTATAAGCACCTTCGGACTTGTTAAAATACAGCCCGTCCCGATTGAACCAGCGGTGGGCCGTTCCGGTATGGTTGATGGAAATGTCCAAAATCAGCTTCATTCCGTTTTCATGCAGGGCCTTACTCAGGTTTGCCAGTGCCTCATCGCCGCCGAAATGAGGGTCCACATGGAAGTAATCCAGACAGTCATATTTATGGCAGGAGGGCGCATAGAAAATGGGGTTCAGGTATACCGCCGTGACCCCCAGCTCCTTCAAATAAGGGATTTTCTTCTGGATTCCTTGCAGGTCCCCTCCGAAAAAGTCCATGCAATGGCCCTCTTCGTAGCTCAGGGGCACTGCCTCCCAGAAGTCCATATGAATGCTCTGGTATCCATCCTGGGTGTATTCTCCGGTCTTTACATCGTTGCTGGGATCCCCATTGCAGAACCGTTCCGGGAAGATCTGGTAAAATACCGCATCCTTTACCCAGGAGGGCTGGACATAATCCGCTGCCAGCTGGAAATCGTAGCTGTGCTCCGGCAAGTATGTCGTAATCTCCTTCTGGGTATAGTAATAGATCTTTTGCCCGCTGACAATATAGAAGTGATAGCGCATCCGGTTCTCTTCCATCCGTAGGGGGCACTCCCAGTAGACAAAGGGGCCTTCCGTATAGGCTTTATGCATATCCACCTTTTCTTCCCCGCCGTTTGGTGTGCTGCGCAGAACAACAAGATCTACAGGGGCGTCCGCATACATCCGAAGCCGGATGGTAACTGTTTCAAAAATCGCGGGGGCTGGATTTGACACGAAGGCAGCGCTGCCATCGGAATATACACTTTCAAGCCAGTTTTCCATTGAATCTCCATCCATTCTTTTCCCGAATTCGTACAGTTCTGTACTGTTTTATTATCGTTTATTTTAATAGCCGTCACAAAAAGGCCCAGAGCTCTTCCAAAGTCCATTTGTGTTCTGCTTCCATGGTATCCCTGAAAATCAGTAGAACAGGAGATCGGAATAGGTGGGATAGGGCCAGTAGGCCTTGGCGGTGTTCTTTTCCAGAATATCCGCCTGTTTACGAAGCTCTGCCATCAGAGGAACAATCACACCGTGGCAATGGTCAGCGGCAGCTTCCTCGTTGGAGGGTATATGGGCCAAGGCATCCTTCAGCCGTTCAACCGTATCGTAGGCGGCATCGCAGGCACCGGACAGCTTCTGAATCAGGGCCATTTCCCCCCGGCAGCTGACACCCAGACTCTTCTTGGAAGCAACACCGCCGCAGAGGGAGTCCGTATAACCCATGGCTGCAGGCAAAATCTGCTGAATTGCCATATCCACCATCGTGCGCGCTTCGATATTGACCTTTTTCCGGTAATCATCCAGATAAATCGCATGGCGGGCCCGGAATTCCGTCTCGGTAAAAACACCGTGACGGGTGACAAGGTCAATATTTTTCTGGCTCAGATAGGCCTTCATGGCCTCAGCGGTAGAAGACAGGTTACTCAATCCCCGCCGGGCGGCCTCCTGCTTCCATTCTTCGGAATAGCCGTTTCCGTCAAAAATGATCCGCCTGTGATCCCTTAACGCCTTGCTGACCAGCTTTTGCAGGGCGGAATCAAAGTCCTCCGCCTGTTCCAGCTCGTCTGCAAACCGGCCCAACTCCTCTGCCATAATGGTATTCAGGGCAATATTCGGACCGGCAATTGACTGGGAAGAGCCCAGCATTCTCAGCTCAAATTTGTTGCCGGTAAAGGCCAAAGGGCTGGTACGGTTCCGGTCTGTGGTGTCCTTGGGAATGGCGGGCATAATATCCACACCGATACGCAGCAGGCTTTTTTCCGGCTCTGTATAATTGGTGCCGTCGATGATGGACTGAACCACTCCGTCCAGCTCTTCACCAAGGAAAATAGACACAATGGCAGGAGGCGCTTCGTTGGCGCCCAGCCGGGTATCATTGCTGGCAGAAGCTACCGTACAGCGCAAGAACTCCTGGTACTCATCGATTCCCTGGATAAATGCCGCCAAAAATACCAGGAACTGGGCATTCTGCCGGGGGGTCTTGCCGGGACTGAACAGGTTTTTGCCCATATCCGTAGACAGCGACCAGTTGTTATGCTTGCCGGAACCGTTGACTCCCGCAAAAGGCTTTTCGTGGAGCAGACAGACCAGGTTGTGCTTGGCCGCACACTTTTTCATGGTACGCATAATGAGCTGGTTGTCATCGCAAGCCTTATTGGCATCGGTATAGATGGGCGCCAGCTCGTGCTGGCAAGGAGCGCCCTCGTTGTGCTTGGTCTTGGAAAGGATCCCCAGCCGCCACAGCTGTTCGTCCAGGTCCTGCATAAATTCAGAGACCCGGGTACGGATGGCCGCAAAGTAGTGGTCGTCCAATTCCTGGCCCTTGGGGGCCGGGGCACCGAAAAGGGTCCGCCCGGTGAGCCGCAGGTCCTCCCGCTGGGCGTACAGGTCCTTCGGAAGCAGGAAGTATTCCTGCTCCGCACCCACACAGGTAATGATCCGGTGAGTCTCCGTATCGCCAAAGAGCCGCAGAATCCGGATGGCCTCCCGGGAAACCTCCTCCAGCGACCGCAGCAACGGTGTCTTTTTATCTAAGGAATCCCCTGTATAGGAGAAAAACATCGTGGGGATGTACAGGCTGCCATCCTTTACAAAGGCGCAGGCAGTAGGATCCCAGGCCGTATAGCCCCGAGCTTCAAAGGTAGCACGCAGACCGCCGGAGGGGAAAGAACTGGCATCCGGCTCGCCCCGGACCAGCTCTTTGCCGGAAAATTCCATAATGACCCGGCCGTCTCCGGTGGGAGAAATAAAGGAATCATGTTTTTCCGCGGTAATACCTGTCATAGGCTGAAACCAATGGGTGTAGTGGGTAGCGCCCTTCTCCAGGGCCCAGATCTTCATGGCCTCCGCAATTTCGTTTGCCACATCCAAAGGCAAGCTGGAACCGGTTTGAATGCAGGTCTCCCAAGCCCGATAAACCTCTACCGGGAGGCGCTGCTTCATCACAGCCTCATTAAACACATCACTTCCAAAAATTTCCGGGACATTCAACACCTGGGCCATATGCAAAGTATCCTTCCTTTCAGATGAATTCCGCACGGGGAACAATCGTCTATGATGATTTTATGTCACGACGGAGAAAAATGCAATGGGCGAAACTGTGCAAAATCAAATGGAATCACATCGGTTCTTTGTGGATTTGGTTGAGCTGTTCTATTGATTCTTTGTTTGGAAGCTCCTTTGTATCCTTCTTTCCCCCTTTTCCCAGCTGGAGTCTGGCCTTTTTGGCTGCACGGAACAGGCTGGAAAGGTCCTCTGCCAGGTATTTGCGCAAAATCTCCGAGGTGCGGAGTCTGGAAATATAGGCAACCAGGTTTTTGGGCAGGAAAAGGTCTCCTGTAACCTCCGCGTCTCCAGTGGTCAGCAACTCAAACAACATATTCACCATCCGGACTCGGGTATCCACATCCGTATCTTTCAGCCAGGTTTCAATGGTCAACTGGAGAAAAACCGCATTCTCCGATAGTTTTTCCTCCCGTAGCAGCTCCGTTCCCAGAACCTCCCAAGTGAACGCATCGTGCTGCATAATTCCGGAGCCGCTGCTTTTAATAACATTCATTGGCTCTAAATGGTGCAAAATCATACCAATGACGCTTCCTTGGGGCACCTGAGTCACTAGAATAGGCAAAATAGATCGATATCCCGGATTTCCCAAAAAGTCTTCCGGGAAACCGGGGCCATCCTGATTGTATACTCTGATAATACGCTCCCGCAATACTGGCGGCAGCTGGGAAACAGCGTACACAGCCACATTGCCGCCTTTGGAGTGCCCGCTGACCCGTACCGGCCCTTTGTGCGTCATCAGGATCTCCTGCAGATACAGCTTTGCCAACTTCTGAGAGGGGATCTCCTGGCGGAAGCACATACTAAAGTCCTCTTTCCAGCCCACAAGTGTATTATCCGTTCCCCGGAAGGACACATACAGGCTTCCGTCATCCAATTGGAAGGTTACCGCCGCAAACTGGGTATCCCGTTCCTTGTTGAGTACTTCCCGATATCCGGTAAGCTTTACCCCTCCAAATCGGCGGCTTTGGGCGGCCGAACGAAGCAGTGCCAAGTCAAATTCCGGCCGTACATAACCGATTGGCTCCGGAGATGCGAAGAACTCCTCTGCCGCTTCCCGGAGATCAACACTTTGTTCCGGCGAGTCCAGTACCTTCCCCCGGAACGGAATATAACTCAATGCGGAAAAAATCAGAGCGTCCACCTCATTGGGCCCATACTGTGTAAAGGGCAGATCTCCCCGCCAGGATACATAGTCCAGAATATTTCCCACAGATACCACCTCCGCTTATAGTTTACTAGATATTTGTAAAATTTTCAATTGTATTGACAAGTGCTCTGAAAGAACGTAAAATGGTGAAAAATATAAGGAGGCATTTTATGGAAACATCCATTACCCGCCCACAGGCCCTTGCCCTGCTGCAAAAATACAACCAGGAGCCTTTTCATATTTTTCATGGTCTGACCGTGGAGGGAACCATGCGATATTTTGCCCAGGAAATGGGCGAAAACCCAGACTTTTGGGGGCTTGTCGGTTTGCTGCACGATGTAGACTTTGAAAAATATCCGGAAAAGCACTGCCTGGAGACTCCCCGGCTTCTGGCTGAAATCCATGCAGAGCCGGAATTCGTTCATGCTGTCTGTTCCCACGGCTATGGCATCTGCTGCGATGTAGAGCCCACCGAAGCCATGGAAAAGGTGCTTTTTGCCGCAGACGAGCTAACAGGTCTTATCGGTGCCGCCGCCAGAATGCGCCCCTCCAGGAGCGTCAGCGATATGGAGGTATCCAGTCTGAAAAAGAAATTCAAGGATAAAAAATTCGCTGCCGGCTGCTCTCGGGATGTAATTCGCCAGGGTGCGGAGCGTCTGGGCTGGACCCTGGATGAGCTGATGGAAAAGACCATCCTTGCCATGCGTTCCTGCGAAGAAAGCGTCAATAACGAATGGAAAGGTCTATGCCCGGAAAAGGAGTAAGCAAAAACACAGGCCTTTCCATTGGACAACCGGACAACAGCCGCCTCACCAAAAACCAAGTGGGGCGGCTGCTTTTTATGTTTCTATTTTTACTTTGCCGGCATCCGCAAAAGTTCTGGGGGTAACGATAGAATCAAACTGAATGATAAGCCCCTGGCCATCTCTGGGAATGCCGATAACGGAGCCCGGACCAAACACCGGATGGGTAACCCGCTTGCCCACCAAATCGCTCTGTCTGGGAGTATCCGGCGCCAAGTCCTCCGTCTGGCGGATAGACTGCATGGTTTTTTCTTCCAAATCCGGGTCCAGCGGCGTTACATAATCCACGTTCTCTTTCTCCGCATTAAAGAGAAACCTGCTAGGATAGCGGAAGGAGCCATCGTAGCTAACCCCGGCGGCATCGGAAAGGAACAGCCGGTCCCGTGCCCGGGTAAAAGCCACATAGCACAGCCGCCGCTCCTCCTCCAGCTTTTCCCGGGTATTGGCTCGCTTACCGGGGAAAATCCCCTCTGACAGGCCGCATACAAAAACCACCGGGAATTCCAAGCCCTTGGCAGAGTGAATGGTCATGAGCTTTACCGCCTGGGCCTTTTCTCCGGTATCCATATTTGTAAAAAGAGCCGCGTGGTCCAGGTAGTTTCCCAAGGTCACGGTCTCCCCCGCTTTACGGGTGAAATCGAAAATTGCCTGTTTGAGCTCTGCCAGATTATCGAGCCTTTCCTCTTCTCCCGCTGTGCGGAGCATCTGCTCATAGCCGCTTTCGTGGAGGACGCCGGCCAGCAGGTCCGTTAAATCCATCTGTTCAAAAATGGCCCGATATTTTTCAATCATTCGCACATATTCCTTGGCTCTGCTGCGGCGGAAGGAATCCGTTTCCAGATTTTCCAATAAAGCCTGGTAGAGGGTCCCCCCATTGGCTGCCGCATGGGCTTTCAGAGCAGCGATCCGGGTACGGCCTACTCCCCGTTTCGGCTCGTTGACCGTGCGGAGAAAGGAAATATCATCTGGATTATAAATCATCCGCAGGTAGCTAAGGACATCCTTGATTTCTTTCCGCTTGTAAAACTCCACGCCGGAATAGAGCACATACGGAATCTTGCTACGAATCAGGGATTCCTCCAATGCTCTGGACACATAATGTGCCCGGTAAAGAACCCCCATAGAGGAATACGACAGATTTTCCTCCCCCTCATGAAGGGCCCGCATATTAGCGGTGATCCAATCCGCTTCCAGTGCACTGGTTTTTGCGTGGAAGTAGAGAGGCTTTCGGCTGTCCCCTCGGACAGCGGTCAGCTCCTTTTTGAGCCGTTCCCGATTCTTATCGATCAGCGCATTGGAAGCAGCCAGTATCTGCGGGGCGGAACGATAATTTCGGTTTAAATAGATGGTTTTCGCTCCGGGATGCCGGGAGGAAAATTCCAGGATGAATTTTACATCCGCACCTCGCCAGGTATAAATGGTCTGATCCGGGTCCCCCACTACGAAGAGATTGTGATGGTACCCGCTTAAAATATCTGCCAAGGAATACTGATCCTTATCGATATCCTGGAACTCGTCTACCATAATGTACTCCAGCCGCTGCTGCCACTTTTCCCGGGCTTCCCGGCTGTGCTCCAGAATATAAAGGGAAAAATAAATGAGATCATCGAAATCCAGCGCAAAGCACTTTCTCTGTTCGTAGAAATACTGATATAGAATTTTATCCTTTAAGGTGGATGCCGACTTTACCAGAGCCAGCAGCTCCTCCGCATCCGCATTCACCAGAGTTTTTACATATCCTCTGCCGCCTTTGCGCCAACCGATATGGTCAATCGCCTCCTGGATGGTAATATCCCGTCCGGTGATCCCCAGGTCTTCAAAAACAACGGAGAGAATGGCCTTTTTATCCTCTTCATCCATGATAAGAAAGCTCTTGGGATACCCAACCACATGGCAATCCTCTTTTAAAAGTGTCACGCAGAAGCCATGGAAGGTTGTAATATGGGCCAGATCCTGGTCCGGGAGCTGGGTCCGTATCCGTTTCTTCATTTCGGCGGCAGCCTTGTTGGTGAAAGTAACGCAAAGAATATTGGCGGTGGAAATACCCAAAGCATCTACAAGATACAGGTATCTGCTGGCCAAAGTCTTTGTCTTTCCGGAACCGGCTCCGGCCACTACCCGGATGTACCCTTCCGTAGTAGTCGCTGCCGTCCGCTGCTCTTCATTCAGCTGCTGTAAATAATCCATGGTCCGCCTCCCGCCTGTTTCTTTTATTATAAAGCATATGTTTGTAAATGTCTACTGTCTTTTTGTTGAACACACTCTTTCGCCACAGAAAAACAAAATTTTCAAAACTACTTGAAAATACTTGGCTGCGGTGATATAATTCGGGTAACAACTTCGACGGAGGAACGGGCCATGCAGTTTGGTTTCGCCTACAGCTTTTATTACTATTACTTTTTTGAGAAGAAAAGGTAATAGAAGTTTGTGCTGTTCTCCTTTCGGAGTTTCAAAAATGTCAGTATTGGCGCCGCACGAATTTCCGTGCGGCGCTTTTTTGTAAGGAGCTGGAGAAAAATGATCGCAATTCTGAAAAACGGAACAACCCCTGAGCAGAAAAACCACCTGATCCTGTGGCTGAAAAAGCAAAATCTGGATGTCCATGTATCCGAAGGCAAGCAGGTAACAATTCTTGGACTGGTGGGAGATACCAGCCGGGTAGACATGGAGCTATTAAGCAGCCTGGAAATTGTAGAGGCAGTTAAGCGGGTATCGGAGCCGTTTAAACAGGCCAACCGGAAATTCCATCCCAAGGATACCATTATAGAGGTTGGCTCCACCCGGATCGGCGGCGGTTATTTTGCCATGATTGCCGGCCCCTGCTCCGTAGAATCAGAAGAGCAGATTGTTTCCATTGCCAAAGCGGTCAAGGAAAGCGGTGCAACACTGCTGCGCGGAGGGGCCTTTAAACCCCGCACCTCGCCCTATGCTTTCCAGGGCATGGGTGCAGAGGGTCTGCGCCTGTTGGAAGTCGCCAAGCAAGAGACCGGGCTTCCCATCGTTACGGAAATTATGAATATCAATGCCTTGGATCTGTTTGACAACGTAGACGTAATCCAGGTTGGTGCAAGAAATATGCAGAACTTTGATCTTTTGAAAGAGCTGGGTAAAACCAACAAACCAATTCTCCTGAAGCGCGGTCTGGCCAATACTCTGCAGGAGCTGCTGATGAGTGCAGAATACATCATGAGTGAGGGCAACGAGAATGTGATTCTCTGCGAGCGGGGCATCCGTACCTTTGAAACCTACACCCGGAATACCATGGATATTTCCGCCGTTCCCGTTCTCCACGAGCTGAGCCACCTGCCTGTGGTGGCAGACCCCAGTCACGCTACCGGGAAATCCCGGCTGGTCAGCTCCATGGCCTGCGCCGCCGTTGCCGCCGGAGCTGATGGGCTGATGATCGAAGTCCACAACGACCCGGAGCACGCCCTGTGTGACGGTGCCCAGTCCTTAACCCCCAGCCAATTTGACGAGGTAGGCCGCCGGGTAAGCGCCATACGGGAGGCAATGGTATGACCGTCGGAATTTTGGGTCTGGGCTTGATTGGCGGCTCCATGGCCAGAGCCTATGCCCTGGCAGGTCATACCGTACTGGCCTATGACAAAGATGAATCCTCCCTCTCCTTTGCCATGCTTTCCGGTGCAGTTCACGGGCTGCTGGAAGAGAGCACCATTCCCAACTGCGACCTGATTCTGCTGTCCATTTACCCCGGCGGCTGTGCCAAATGGCTGGAAGAGAACGGAAAATATGTGGCAAAAACCACATTGGTAATGGATCTTTGCGGCATCAAGCAGGAAGTTTGTGCCCGATGCTTTCCGGTAGCCGAAAAATACGGCTTTACCTATGTAGGCGGCCACCCTATGGCCGGTTCCCAGTTTTCCGGCTTTAAATACAGCCGGGCAAATCTATACAAAGGCGCCCCAATGGTACTGGTGCCTCCCAGATACGACGATATCGACCTGCTGCAGCGAGTCAAAGATCTGCTATCCCCCTGTGGCTTTGGAATGTTCTCCGTCACCACGGCACAGGACCATGACAAAATGATCGCATTCACCTCTCAGATGCCCCATGTGCTGAGCAACGCATTTATCAAATCTCCAACCGCCCTCAATCACAAGGGATTTTCCGCCGGAAGCTACAAAGACCTGACCCGAGTGGCCTGGCTGAATGCCCCCATGTGGAGCGAGCTGTTCCTGGAAAATCGGGACAACCTGCTGTTTGAGCTGAATACTTACATTGAAAGCCTGACTCAATACCGAAATGCTCTGGAAAATAAGGACGAGGAGCTTCTTACCGCCCTGCTGGAAGAGGGCAAAAAACGAAAGGAGGAGGTTGACGGATGAAAAAAGTTACCGTTTCTGCTTCCAAAAACTACGATATACTCATCGGCTCCGGACTATTGAATACGCTGGGAAAACAGGTTGCCGAGCTGGGGAAAGTGCAAACCGTTGCACTGGTCAGCGAAAGTACCGTCTACCCGCTCTATGGTTCCCAGGTGGAAGACAGCCTGCGCAACGCCGGATTTCGGGTCGTAACTTTTGTTTTTCCCGCCGGTGAACAGAGTAAAAACGCCGATACCTATTTGAAGCTTCTGAATTTTCTCGCTCAAAATCACCTGACCCGTACGGACATTCTGGCCGCCTTGGGCGGCGGCGTTGTTGGCGACCTTGCCGGTTTTGCGGCAGCCACCTACCTGCGGGGTATCCGGTTTATACAGATACCTACCACGCTCCTTGCGGCGGTTGATTCTTCTGTAGGCGGAAAGACCGCCATCGATCTGGAGGTTGGCAAGAACCTGGTTGGAGCCTTCTGGCAGCCCAGCTTGGTTCTCTGTGACACGGACACAATGGACAGTCTCCCTGCAAATATTTTCCGGGACGGCTGTGCTGAAGTAATTAAATATGCCATTCTGTTTGACAAGGAGTTTTTTGACTATCTTTCGCGAAATGGCGAAGGCTTCGATCGGGCATATGTTATAGAACGCTGTGTGTGCTTCAAACGGGATGTAGTCGCCCGGGATGAATTTGATAATGGGGAACGCAGGCTTCTGAACCTGGGGCACACTGTTGGCCACGGCATTGAGGCAGGCAGCCATTTTGCCCTGTCTCACGGAACCGCCGTTGCCATTGGAACTGCAATCGTCTCCCGAAGTGCCGTCAACTATCGGTTGCTTTCCAAAAATGATGCCACTAAAATTGAGAAAACCTTGACATCCTTCCACCTTCCGATCCGCACGGCACAGGATGCCGTCTCCCTTGCGGATTTTGCGCTTTCCGATAAAAAGCGTACCGGTGGAACCGTCAGTCTCATCGTTCCCCGTTCTATTGGGCGGTGCGAAATTCTGCCCATGCCGGTAGAAAAACTGGAAGAATTCATTGCTGCGGGGTTGTAATGCCTATGGATATTACCATCAAACCGACACGCCTGCACGGCGTCATCGATGCCATTCCCTCCAAATCCCAAGCTCACAGAATGCTGATTTTAGCGGCCTTTGCGGACCGGGAAACGGTACTTGCCTGCCCGGAAACCAACCGGGATATGGACGCAACCGCCCAGTGCCTGTGTGCGCTTGGCGCGGACATTCTCAGAACCGGCACCGGCTATCGGATTACTCCGGCAAAAAAGGTTCCTGCCACTGCTTCCCTCCCCTGTCAGGACAGCGGCTCTACCTTGCGTTTTCTGCTCCCGGTAGTTGGGGCCCTGGGCGTTCAGGCCTCTTTCCATATGACCGGGCGTCTTCCCCAGCGGCCGCTGAGCCCCATGTGGGAGGAAATGGAGCGAATGGGCTGCTGCCTGTCCAGGCCTGCGGAAGACACAATCTTGTGCACCGGCAAACTGCGGCCCGGAGACTACGCCATCGACGGGGGCGTATCCAGCCAATTTATTACCGGTCTGCTGCTGGCCTTCCCCCTGATGAATGGCACAAGCCACCTGCACATTTTGGGGACGCTGCAATCAGCTCCTTATGTAACCATGACCCAACAGGCCTGCAGTCTGTTCGGAATAAACACCGTCGGTTTTACTGTCACTGGCGGAGGCCTCCGTTCACCGGGGCATTTGACCGTTGAAGGAGACTGGAGCAACGGTGCCTTCTTTCTGGCAGCCAAAGCCTTAGGCTCCCTCCTGTCCGTTGGCAACCTGAATATGAATTCACCCCAGGGAGATCGGGCCTGTGCGGACCTTTTGCCAAAGCTCACAATGGAGAATATTACTGTTTCCGCTGCAGACATTCCGGACTTGGTACCCATTCTGGCTGTCACCGCTGCCGCAAACCATGGGGCAGTTTTTACGGATATTCAGCGTCTGCGGCTGAAAGAATCGGACCGTGTGGCTTCTGTGATTGCCATGCTGAAAGCGTTAGGCGGCCAAGCCGAGGCAAATGACAGTACTCTGACCGTTTACGGGACCGGCTTGCAGGGTGGAACCGTAGACAGCCGGAACGACCATCGCATTGCCATGTCCGCCGCCATCGCCGCTACGGTATGCACTCGCCCCGTTACCATACTTGGTGCAGAGTGTGTTGAAAAATCCTACCCCAAATTCTTTGAAGATTATCAAAAGCTGGGAGGTTCCTATGAGCAGTACCTACGGTGAACACCTGAAATTATCCATCTTCGGCCAGTCTCACGGCCCCGCCATTGGCATGGTCCTGGACGGTATTCCTGCGGGGCTTCCTGTGGACCCGGATGCCCTGCATACATTCCTTCGCCGTCGGGCCCCTGGGCAGAATGCTTACTCTACCCCCCGGAAAGAAGCCGACACGCCGGAGTTCCTTTCCGGACTTCTAAACGGCTTTACCTGCGGCGCGCCCATTGCCGCCGAAATCCGCAATACCAATACTCGATCCGGAGATTACGATAACCTTCGGGACTGCCCCCGGCCCGGCCATGCGGATTACACGGCTCAGGTAAAATACGGCGGCTACCAGGATGCCGCCGGCGGCGGGCATTTTTCCGGCCGACTGACGGCCCCCTTATGTATTGCCGGCGGCCTGTGCAAACAGTGGCTGGAAACGACCGGTGTCCGTATCTCCGCGCATATCGCCTCCATTGGCCGCGTCTCCGATGACCGTTTCAACCCCATTTCTCCGAATTTAAATGCGGTGTGCCATGACTTCCCCGTTCTGAATGCGGCGAAAGGCCAAGCCATGCAGGAAGAAATTAAAATAGCCAAAGCTGGTGGCGACAGCGTCGGCGGTACTGTGGAGTGCGCCATTCTGGGCCTTCCTGCCGGGCTGGGAGAGCCCATGTTCGGTGGCATGGAGGGAAAATTGGCCCAGATTCTCTACGGCATTCCTGCCGTAAAGGGCGTGGAGTTCGGCGCCGGATTTGGGGTGGCCAAAATGCTGGGCAGTCAGAATAACGATCCTTTCCGAATCGAAGGCGACCGGGTAGTGACGGAAACCAACTGCTGCGGCGGTATTTTAGGCGGCATCACAAACGGAATGCCGCTACTCTTCCGAATTGCACTGAAGCCCACCCCTTCTATTTCTATTCCACAAAAAAGTGTCGGCCTTGCAGCCATGGAAAATCAGGTGCTGCAGGTAAAGGGCCGCCACGATCCTTGCATCGTGCCAAGAGCAGTACCAGTTGTAGAAGCGGCGGCCGCCGTTGCGCTGATGGATATCATGCTGGGCGAAGGTGCCTTTCGCCCAAAAAGACAGGAGAAGTGACCCATGGACTTAAAAGAACTCCGTGAACAGATTGACGAAATTGACGATGAGCTGGTAAAGCTCTTCTGCCGCCGAATGGATATCGCCGCTCAGGTGGCCCAATACAAAAAAGAACACGGTCTCCCCATTCTGATGCCTGCTCGAGAGCGGGAAAAGCTGCAGGATGTGGCACAGAAAGCCGGTCCGGAAATGGCCGGATATACCAGGACCCTATATGCTATGCTTTTTGAGCTAAGCCGCAGCTATCAGAGCAAGCTCAGCGGCGGTTCCAGAAAATTGTACGCGCGCATTACCCAGTCTATTGCGAAAACACCCAACTTGTTTCCCCAGTCTGCCATGGTAGCCTGCCAGGGTGTAGAGGGTGCCTATTCCCAGCTGGCCTGTGAAAAAATCTTCGCCAATCCCATGATTATGTATTTCAAAACCTTCGATGGGGTTTTTCAGGCCATTGACCAGGGTATGTGCCAATATGGTATTCTGCCCATTGAAAATTCCACTGCCGGGTCTGTTACGAAAGTTTATGACCTGATGATCCAGCATAACTTCTACATTGTAAAAACCTTCCGGCTGAAAATTGACCACAATCTGCTGGCAAACCCGGGGGCCAAGCTGGAAGATATTAAAGAAATCTATTCCCATGAGCAAGCCATCAACCAGTGCTCCACCTTCCTGCACAGCCTGAAGGGCGTCAATGTAGTGCCTGTCGCCAATACGGCTATGGCCTCAGAAATGGTTGCCTCCTCCGGCAGAACCGATGTAGCGGCTCTCAGCAGCCGATCCTGCATGGAGCTTTATAATTTGCAGTGTCTGGCCTCCTCCGTCCAGGATAAGGGGAATAACCGGACCCGGTTTATCTGCATCAGCAAAAACATGGAAATCTATCCCGGATCCGACAAAACCAGCATTATGATGGTGCTGAACCACAAGCCCGGCGCCTTATACAAGGTTCTTGCCCGTATTTACACCCTGGGCATCAACGTGACCAAGCTGGAATCCCGCCCCATCCCAGATCGTGAGTTCGAGTTCATGTTCTACTTCGACCTGGAGACCTCCATTTATTCCGAACAGTTTGTACAGCTTATGTGCGAATTGGAGGACCTGTGTGAGGAATTCAAATACCTTGGCAGTTATACGGAGGTGGTCTGATGAAATGCGGCTTACTGGGAAGAAAACTGGGACACAGCTATTCCCCGCAGATCCACGGGCAGCTTGGAAGCTACGAATACACCCTTTTTGAAAAAGAACCAGAGGAACTGGAGGATTTTCTAAAGCACGGGGATTTTACCGGCCTGAACGTAACCATCCCTTATAAAAAGGATGTGATCCCCTATTTGGACGAGCTCTCTCCCCGGGCAAAAACGCTGGGGGCAGTCAATACCATCGTCCGAAGAGGCGGAAAGTTAATCGGCCACAATACAGATTATTTTGGTTTTGAAACCACGCTTGCGTCCATCGGCATAGATATCTTCGGGAAAAAGGCCTTGGTTTGCGGCAGCGGCGGAGCCTCCAACACCGTCTGTGCCGTTTTAAAAGAGCATGGTGCCCAGGTCATTGCCGTATCCCGAACCGGGGAAAACAACTATCAGAATCTGGACCGGCATCTGGACGCCGCCCTGATCGTCAACGCCACCCCTCTGGGAATGTATCCCAACGTGGAAGGAGCTGCCATTGGCGACCTGTCCATTTTTCCTCACCTGGAGGGCGTACTGGACCTGGTGTATAATCCTGCCAGGACCAAAATTCTATTGCAAGCCGAAGCACTGGGGCTTCCCGCCGTAAATGGTCTCCAAATGCTGGTAGCCCAGGCAAAGGAAAGCGCCGAATGGTTCACCGGGTCACCCATTGAAGATTCTGTAATCGATACCATTTATCGGAAACTCCGCAGTCAGATGGAGAATATTATCCTGATCGGTATGCCCGGGTGTGGGAAAACCACCGTGGGAACCCACCTTTCCCAGCTTCTTTCCCGCCCCTTTCTGGATGCAGACGCCGTACTGGAGGAAAACGCCCAGCGGCCTATCACAGAGATCATCCCCCAGGAAGGAGAAGCTGCCTTCCGCGCCCTGGAAAGCCAAACTCTGCTGGAATTGGGCAAAGGCTCCGGTAAGGTCATCGCCACCGGCGGCGGCTGTGTGACAATCCCGGAAAACTACGAAAAACTGCACCGGAACGGCACCATTTTCTGGCTCAGGCGGGACCTTTCCCTGTTGCCCACAGCTGGGCGGCCTCTATCTCAATCGGGAAAGCTTTCCGAGATGTATCAAAAACGAGCCCCGCTATACAATGCCTTTGCCGATTTTACGGTTGAAAACAGCGGCAGTCCCCAAGATACCGCCATGCAAATCATCCGCATTTTGGAGGAACAGATATGAAAATTCTCGTCATCAACGGACCAAATCTCAATATGCTGGGGATCCGGGAGCCAGGGATCTACGGAAAGAACACCTACGCGGACCTGATTGCGCTGCTGGAAGAAGCCGCCCGGGAGCTGGGAGTCGATCTGGAATGCTATCAATCCAACCATGAAGGGGATCTGGTGGATAAAATTCAATGGGCTTATGGGAAGATCGACGGCATCGTCATCAACCCTGCCGCCTATACTCACACCAGCGTTGCCATTCTGGATGCCCTGAAGGCCGTATCCATCCCTGCGGTAGAGGTTCATATTTCCGATGTAGATGCCCGGGAATCCTTCCGGCAAATCTCCTACGCCGGGATGGCCTGCATCAAAACCATCAAAGGTCACGGGTTTGCCGGATACCGGGAAGCCATGGTGTATTTGAAGGAGTGTTGCGAACAAACCAAATAACCGTACGGTATTTTCCCAACAGAAAATCATAGAATTACTCCAGAAAGCCCTTCTTTTCTTTTGTGCAAAGTGCTGTGATATGTCACAAATAGGATGTTTGATTCTTTTGGAATCCTCCAATTTTTAGGAAATGTTTCGCTTTCATCACACTTTTCACTTGATTTCCCAATTATTCCATGTATAATATATGGGAGAGCGCCAAGGAAAGGAGGCTTGTTCCATGAAAAAGATCATCTGCAAGAAGGAATACGATACCGAAACTTCTACCCTCATCAAGAAGTATACCTGCGGTAACCTGGGTGATCCTGCCGGTTACGAGGAGTGCCTGTATCAGACCGAGGGCGGTCTTTACTTCCTGTATGTATCTGGCGGCGAGGCTTCCCCGTACCCCACTGAAGACATTCTGCGCCTGGCAAAGACCAAGGTTGCAGACTGGACCGAAAAGCACTGATTGCCCGCCTACAAACGTCCTGCTTTTTGCAGGGCGTTTTTTGTTGGCAGCAGCTTGACAAATGTGGTATTCTGGTAGTAGAACGTTCTATAAAAGTAGGCGATTGAATGAGAAAAAAGCTTTTGTTTCTTTGGGGAATCCTCCTCATTTTATTTTGCGGCTGTGCGGAACACACTTCCGCTTCGCAGATCACCGCCACAACCCTGCCCGTTTATGAATTTACCCAGACCCTTTGTGACGGAACCCCTCTGACGGTTGGACGGCTAATTACCCAATCTGTTTCCTGTCTGCACGACTACTCGCTGAACGTAGATCAGGTAAAGCAGGCCGAGGGGGCCGAAACCATTGTGATTTCCGGCGGCGGATTGGAAGAATTTATGGAGGACATCTTAGACCCCAGCAAAACCATTGATGCATCCTCCGGCATTTCCCTGCTGGAGGGAGAAGAACATCAACACGACGAGGAGGAGGGCCACGAAGGGCACGAGCACGACCCCCACTTCTGGCTGGACCCCCGGAATGCCGCAATAATGGCCCAAAACATCTGCCAAGGGCTTAGCCAAAAATATCCCCAGTACAGCAGTCAATTTCAAAAGAACCTCTCCCCCCTGCTGCAGCAGCTGAGTGAACTGGAAGCCTACGGAAACAGAACCCTGAAGGATCTTTCCTGCCGAAAGCTCATTACCTTCCATGATGGCTTTGCTTATTTTGCTCAGGCCTTCCAGTTGGATATTCTGGCAGCAGTAGAGGAGGAATCCGGGAGTGAAGCCTCTGCCAAGGATTTGATTCAGCTGATACAATTGGTCCGCGCCAATGAGCTTCCTGCCATTTTCGTAGAAAAAAATGGCAGTTCCGCTGCTGCCAAGATCATTTGTGCGGAAACCGGTGCAAAAATCTTCACTCTGGATATGGCCATAGCCGGAGAAAGCTATTTTGAGGCCATGTACAACAACTTAACTGCCATTAAGGAGGCGTTGCAATGAACGAAATGCACTATGGCGGCTCCTGCGGCCATGCCTGCTGCCTGCGGGTGGAAAATCTGGGTGTTAAAATCGGCTCCAATGAAATTTTGCGGGACATCAATCTGCACGTCCACTGCGGAGAGATGGTTGCACTGATTGGGCCCAATGGCGCCGGAAAAAGCACATTTTTGAAAGCCATTCTGGGGCAACGGGCTTACAGCGGTATCATTGCCTTTTCCGAGCCCGGAAAACGGAGCCACAAGCCCAGAATCGGCTATGTTCCCCAAAGCCCCAGCTTTGACCCGGGAGAACCGCTGAGCGTGGCAGACCTGTTTGCTTGCTGTATGTCCAAACGGCCTGCCTTTCTGGGCGTTTCCAAGGCTATGAAGCAGACAATACTGGATTGCCTGGACCGGGTTCATGGGGTAGATTTGATTGACAAACGGGTAGGCACCCTCTCCGGCGGAGAACTGCAGCGGGTTTTGCTGGCCCTGGCGTTGGAGCCCATGCCCAATATTTTGATTCTGGACGAGCCTCTCTCCGGCGTGGATGTAGAGGGGATGACAACCTTGATGGATATGTTAGATGAAATCCGAAAGAATTACGACCTGTCCATTCTGATGACCACCCATGATTTTTCCATGCTGCCCCAGTATGCCGACCAGGTAGTATTGATCGACGGAACAGTCAGGGCCAAAGGAACGCCTGTGGAGGTTTTGGAATCCCAGGCCTTCCAGGAAATTTTCCACATGAAAGGAGGGGCACTATGAGCCTTTGGTACGCAATCTGCAATATCCTGCCTATCGAAATGCTGCAGTGGAACTTTATGAAAAACGCCCTGTTGGCGCTTCTTTTGATGGCCCCTCTCTTCGGTATTCTCTCCACCATGATTGTTACCGGACATATGAGCTTCTTTTCCGATGCTCTGGGGCATTCTGCCTTTACCGGTATCGCCATTGGTTCCATTTTGGGAATTGCTGCCCCCACCTGGGCTGCGGTGGGGTTCAGCATTGTGTTCGCACTGCTGTTTTCCTACATCCGTCGGGGGAGCAATCAGGCCTCCGATACGCTGATCGGTGTTTTCTCCAGCGCCGCGGTGGCCCTGGGTATCCTGGTGGCTACGGTAGGCGGCGGCAGCTTTACCAAGTACAACAAATACCTGATCGGGGATGTGCTGTCCATTACCCCCGGGGAAATCGGCGGGCTGGCAGTGGTACTGGTGGCGGTGCTGGTCTTCTGGTGCCTGGAAGCCAACCGGTTGACCCTGTCGGCAGTGCATCCCCAGCTGGCAGCTTCCCGGGGTATCCCGGTAGACCTGTCCCAAACCCTTTTCACCGTAGTCATTGCGGTGGTGGTCACTCTGTCCATTTCCAGCATGGGACTGCTGATCCTCAATTCCCTGCTGGTGCTCCCCGGTGCCGCCTCCCGAAACCTGGCTCGAAACCAAAAGCAATATCACCTGTATGCCATTGTGTTCGCACTGGCCGCCGGAATTTTGGGGCTTTGCGTCTCTTATAGCTTTGGCTGTTCTGCCGGTGCAGCCATCAGCCTGATTTTGACCCTTATTTTTACGGTAACCTATGGGTTCCGGGGAAGGAACGCTTGAGCATGGAAAAGACGGAAATTCAAGTGATTGCCCGGATGCATTCCGACTTTCCAACCAAGTTCGGCATTCCCAGACAGAGCGGCCTTGTGGAAGAGCTACAGAGCCTCATTGTGTTTGAGCCGGAATTCCGAAATCCGGATGCTCTGCGTGGGATTGAAGAGTTCTCCCACCTGTGGCTCATCTGGCAGTTTTCCCAGGCGGTCCGGGAGGGCTGGTCCCCTACGGTCCGTCCGCCCCGGCTGGGGGGAAATACCCGTATGGGGGTATTCGCTACCCGCTCCCCGTTCCGGCCAAACAATCTGGCCCTATCCTGCGTAAAGCTTATTGAAGTACGCCACACCAAAGAATTTGGGGATTGTCTGGTTGTTGGCGGTGCAGACCTGATGGACGGGACTCCCATTTTCGACATCAAGCCCTACATTCCTTACAGCGATGCAAAGGAAATGGCTATTGGCGGCTTTACGGACCGCGTAGGTAATTTTCTGTTAAAGGTAAACTTCCCCCAGGCTCTTCTGGAACTGCTGCCAACGGAAAAGCGGGATGCCGCTATCGGTGTTCTGTCCCACGATCCCAGGCCCTCCTATCAGCGTAAGCCCGGGCGGATCTATGGGCTGCAATTTGCGGGTTTTGATATCCACTTTACCGTGGAGGAGGATCAGCTGACCGTAACGGAAGTAATCCGGCTTAAAGCGTAATTCTACAGCAACTGCCGTCTTGTAAGGTAATACCCTCACAAGACGGCAGTTTTTTATTCCTTCCTTTTAAAATCCGAATGCTCCACAATTGCCCGGACCTCTTCTTTTGCATCCAGGAAAAGTCTTGCCAAATTTGGGTCAAAGTCTGTTCCTATACCCCTTTCGATAATGGCAAAGCTTTCCTCCAATGGCATAGCATCCCGGTAGCAGCGCTTCTGGGAAACAGCATCAAACACATCCGCGATAGCCATAATCCTGGCGTGGAGTGGAATCTCTTCCCCGGCCAATCCCTCGGGATAGCCCTTCCCATTGTAGCGTTCGTGGTGGTATCTGGCAACCTCATAAGCAATTTTTCGAAAATCCGCGTCTCCCAAATTTCGGAACACCGTCTGGATCATCTCGCCGCCCCTGGCGGCGTGCTCCTTCATAATGGCAAACTCCTCTTCTGTCAATCTGCCTGGTTTTTGCAGGATACTGTCCGGTGTGGCAATCTTACCAATATCATGCAGTGGGGCAGCATTGCTTACATCCATTAAGTAGTCCTTGTTCAAAGCCTCACGATACCGCTTATCCGACCGCATTTGTCGAAGAATCAGATCCACAAAAGCCCGAGTCCGCTTAATGTGCCCGCCGGTGCTATTATCCCGGCTTTCCACCATGGTTGCAAAGCCCTCCACCATTTCCTGGTTGTATTCCGTCAGCTTTATAATAGCCGGATTTTCAAAATCGATGTAGATCCCCAGCAGCAGAATCGTCGGAAAAATGGAAGTAAGCAATACCTCAGGAAACCGAATTTGCGTAACCAGGATAATTCCGGTAATCACAATAAAAGACATGGTACCCAGCACCTTGTCCTTGGAAAGAAAACGCCGCCTGGTAATCGCAAGATAGGCAATGGCGCCATAGTACAATGCAATGGATGCAAACCCCACATATACGGAAAAACCCGTAGAGTAAAAGGTATAGGCTCCCTGCCGGTATTCCAATTGCCCAATCCCGGCCGCAATCAGAACCATGGAAATGAGCCCAGGCAAGGCAAGCAGAATATTCTGCAGCCTGTTTTCCTTCCGGAACCCAATCAACTGGTCATACATATATCCGGCTGTTACAAAAATAGTCAAGTCCATGAACAGGAAGAACAGCAGATGGGCTCCCCGGTTCAGCCAATCCGGCACCACATCCATATGGTTGATCGTCCATGCGGTGAGTCCATCGAAAAATACCGCCCAGGGAGCTATTGCCAGCAGACCGTCAAACAGGCGATTGCAGGGAATCTTACTTTGAATGGCCACCTTAACATAGGTGATTTCAATGTAGGCGATTACCAACAAACATCCAAGCTGCAATTTTATATACTGCATTCCGAAATCTGTACTTCCTTTGTATATTTTTTCCTTGAAGAGAATTATAAAACATCTGTTTTTATTATACATCCACCCGGAATTCTGCCAAGAGCCTCTTTATAAAGAAAGCCGGCTCTGCTGAACGTAGACAAAGCCGACTGTTTTTTACTTTTTCTCTTCTTTAATCGCTGCCCGCAGGTGAACCGACAGGACGGCCAGGGAGGTTGCCATGTTCTCGTTCTGGACCAGAATATTATCCGGTACATCCAGGTGCGTGGGGGCAAAATTCCAAATAGCCTTGACACCACCGGCAATCAGCATATCCGCCACCTCCTGGGCGGCTCCGGCAGGCACCGTAATGATGCCCATAAGGACCTTGTGAAGCTTGCAATAGTGCTCCAGCTTGGTAATGGGGTAAACCGGCTGCCCATCCTCCGTCTTTTCGATGGAGGGAGCAATGTCAAAGGCTGCCTGAATGTTTAGCCCGTAGGCCTCAAAACCGGAATACGCCATGAGCGCTAAGCCCAGCTTGCCGGCACCAATAAGCACCGCATCTGTGGTATTGTCGTAGCCCAGGAACTGCTCGATGTCGTCGATCAAAGCTTCCCGCTGATATCCCACCTTAGGACGCCCACCATCGGAAACGATGGCCAAGTCTTTCCGAACCTGGACTTCTCCCATGTCCAGCGCATTCGCCAAAGCAGTTGCAGAGATATTAGCCGGTGCGGTGTCCGGTAGACTTTTCAGATAAGCCAAATAACCAGGCAGCCGCTTCAGAACTGCCTTAGAAACCTTCATATTGCGTTCCATAATACTCCTCGTCTATTTTATCGATATTCTTTTATATCGATATATTTGTATTCTATTATACCACCTTGTTTTCCCTTTTGCAAGCCCGGATCCCATATGAATATTTTTATAAAAGGATAAACCAAATTTATGCACAGCTGGTCTGACGCAAAAACTCCTTGCGCAGCTTTCCCAGAATACGCTTTTCCAGTCTGGAAATATAGGACTGAGAGATGCCCATTTTTTGTGCGACTTCTTTCTGCGTCTGCTCTTTACAACCATCTAGGCCAAACCGCATACATATGATTTCCTGCTCCCGGTCCGGGAGCTCACGCAGCGCCTGCCGCAGCACCATAACCTCCGCATCCGCTTCCAGCGGGCGCTGAATCTCATCTTCTGCTGTCCCTAGGACATCGGAAAGAAGCAATTCATTCCCTTCTCCGTCCAGATTAATGGGTTCATCCAGAGAAATCTCCGTTTTTTGATTGGCAATTTTTCGAAGGTGCATCAAAATTTCATTTTCAATGCACCGGGAAGCATAAGTTGCCAGCTTGATATTCCGGTCCGCCCGGTAGGTGCCGATGGCCTTCATAAGCCCGATGGTACCGATGGAGACCAGGTCCTCAATGTTGATGCCGGTGGACTCAAACCGCTTGGCAATAAAAACCACCAATCGCAGATTGTGCTCTACAAGCTTTTTTCGAGCCTGCTCTTCCCCCTTGGACAGTGCCTCAATGGCCTTGCGCTCCTCTTCTCCCTTTAGAGGCGGCGGGAGCACATCGCTGCCACCGATGTAATAAACCGACTTATCCCCTGCCAGAAGCCTTTTGATCCATTCCAACAAATTCATGCCATACCTCCCAGAAGCGCCTGAAACTCCCCTGCACCCAGTTCCTCAGGAGCAAAAGCTACCACACTTGCCCGTTTCTTTCCTTCCCACCGGACATCCTGAATCCGCATTCCCAAAAGCATTCCCTGCTGGCCTACGGCACGGTATGGAATAAGACGCAGGCCTTTTCTGGGATTTTGCATCAGTGTATTCATCGGTTCCTTTAACTGCTCTTGTGTCAGCCCCGTCAGAGTCTCTGCCTGGGGTCCGCCAATCACCAGAACGCGCTCCCCTGTAACTGGGTCCAGAAGTGTATTCCCGGTATCCTTCAGCGCCGTCATGCAGAGCTTGCGCTCTCCCAGCCGAATTTCCAGTGGCACCAGACACCTTCCAAAATCATTCCCGAAAGCCGCCCGGCAAAGGAGCCACAAAACGCATCCGCAAAGGAAAAAATTCCAAAGCTTCCCATTCCCCGCCAGCTCTGCCAGACCTCCCAGCGCCATACTCAATATCAGGAATATCCCTGTTTTTTTCCAGGCGCACCCATGGACCCCAAAAGCCAGAATGGACATGAGGCACAGGAACGCAATCCTCCACAAATGGCTTCCCAGGAAGGAAAAACCGGGTATCAGGCAGCCGCCGCTGTAGACGGCACCCAAAGCGGATGCCAAAAGGGTCCCTTTTTTGTCCGGAATGCCACCAGCCAATCGCTCCGTACCCAGAAGCAGCAGATAATCCACACAAAAGTTCAGAAGCATAAACAGATCCAGATACACGCGTTCCCCTCCTCCCGGTATTTGTAACGAGTATACGCCCAAGCTCATAAAAAGGAAGTCGCAACGGATAACGGAGAGAAGCGCAAGTTGTCCCAGTCTTCGGCTGTCCTATTCTCCAATGTCCCCATTCCCAAAAACAGCCCCCGAAACCGCTGTCAGTTTCGGGGGCTGCCTTCAATCTTCCTTCCGCTCTACGCTGCGGATATTTTTCTCCGCTTTGAATCTGGGGGTCATGAGCTCATGACCACAGCCCAGGCATTTTAAGCGAAAATCTGCGCCGGTGCGCAGGACCTGCCAGCGCTTTTCGCCGCAGGGATGGGCCTTTTTCATCACCAGAATATCATTTACCCGGATATCCATGGGTCAATCCTCCTTTTTAATGCCTGCCCAATATTGTTTTGCTGCCTGTTCCAGCTTGTTGGGGCCATAAGTATAGTAACGCTTCCCAACCAGGTCATCCGGCAGGTACTGCTGGGACACCCAATGGTTTGGGTAGTCATGAGGATACAGATACCCCTGCTCACGTTCCTGGGTATAGGTGTCGGCGTGGACATTCTGGAGCTGCCGGGGGAACCCTCTGCCCAGCCCCTTTTGCACATCGCTGAGGGCCGCATCCAATGCAAGGTGGCCGGAATTAGACTTAGGTGCGGTAGCCATCAACACTGCCGCATCTCCCAGAGGGATCCGGGCCTCCGGCATTCCCAGCATCAAGGCCATATCCACGCAAGATTTCACGATAGGAATCACCTGGGGATAGGCCAAGCCCACATCCTCCGCCGCTATGACCATCAGCCGCCGACAGGCTGCCTGCATCTGGCCCGCCTCCAAAAGACGGGCCAGATAATGACAGGCCGCGTCAGGATCAGAGCCCCGAATGGACTTTTGCAATGCAGACAGAAGGTCATAAAAGTTATCCCCGTCCCGGTCTGCCCGCATGGCGCTCTTCTGTGTCACTGCCTGGGCATCCGCCATGGTAAGCTTCAGCGTATTTCCCTCCGGCTGAGCCGCAGAAAACAGGACCTCAATGGCATTCATGGATTTTCGCAGGTCTCCGCCGCTGGCACCGGCAATATATTCCAGGACCCCATCCTCCGGCTGGGCAATCAGGCCGGTCCGGGTCTCCATAAAGGATACCGCCCGTTTTACCGCCTTCAAAGAAGCCTCGCTGGAAATTTGCTTGAATTCAAACACGGTAGACCGGCTGAGAATGGCATTGAATACATAAAAATAGGGATTCTCCGTTGTGGAGGCGATTAGTGTAATCTTCCCATTTTCAATGTATTCCAGCAAAGACTGCTGCTGTTTTTTGTTGAAGGACTGAATTTCGTCCAAATAAAGCAGCACCCCGTTAGGCGCCATCAGGGTATCCAGCTGAGCGGTTATTTCCCGGATATCCGCCGTAGAGGCAGTGGTAGCATTCAGCTTGTACAGAGTCCGATTGGTCTGCTTGGCAATAATGTTCGCAACGGTAGTCTTTCCGGTGCCGCTGGGGCCGTAAAAGACCATATTGGGAATCTTTCCGGAATTGATCAGGCGGCGCAGAATAGCCCCTTCTCCCAAAATATGCTCCTGGCCTACCACATCATCCAGGGTCTGAGGCCGCAGCAAATCCGCCAGCGGTTGATACATAAGCATTTCCTTTCCGAAAAAGGCCTGCTGCAAGCATTTCGCAGCAGGCCTTTGGATTATTGTTTTAGAAAGTAGCTACATCCGGGTCGGCAGGCTCCGCACCCTTCTCCACAGAAACAGCCGTCAGCATGGGACCCACATCTCCTTTGTAGAGGGGATGCTTTTCCGCGCTGATTTTGGCCGTAACCATAACCCAGGACCGGGACTCCAGCTGAGAAGCGCCCTCATATCTGCAAGGGATACCGCAGAACTGGATGTCCTCCACACAGCAGGTCATCACAAAACGGCCGGGGGCAAACATATTGTTCTTGTCCCGCCGAAGCATGGCCACCTGGGCCTTAAAATGGACAGTCTTACCGTTGTACTTTTCCGGCTCCTCGGAGACATCACGATACCACAAGGCATAGTCCTCATCTTTGACTTCAATAACAGGCGCATTGATGTCAAATGGCAGCGGATCTTCGATCTCGTCGAACTTGGTGGTACCGTCGGTGTAATCGTAGAGAATGTCGATGCGGCGGTTAGCGGCTCTGGCCAGCTTGTGGAAGGGCATCACATCCTGCCCCGGGGTCATCCGGTTAAAAACGACCATCTGGGCACCCATAAGCTTGTCCATTACCAAATTGCGCATATTGGCATTGTAAGCCATAATGGTGGTGGAATCCGCAAACATAACCTCCTGAGCAATGGCCCACTGGTCAGGAAAGCGCATATAAAGGTCCCCCACCTGCTGCATCCCGTTCAGCTCTGCCACAACTCGCTCGGCCTTATATTTCTTCTGCAGGGCTTTCAGCTCTTCAGTGGTAACGGTCTGCTGATCCAGAACCTCCAGGTAGACGTTCTTGCTGGGGTAGGTTGAGAGATCATACTCTTCTTCCCCCTCCTCAAAAATCAGCACCAGGGTCTTTTCGCCGGCATTAAACCGGGGATCCTCCAGGGTCTCCTGGATAAATTTGGTCTTACCGGAATCCAGAAAACCGGTAAACGCATATACAGGGATCTGCTGCATGGCCATGGCTTACACCCCGAACAGCTGCTGGATGCCGTTTTCATCCAGCTTGGAGCCGATGACACAGAGCTTACCGGTTACATCGGCGGAGCCGGTACGGACATTGGTCTCCTCAGGCACATAGTCAAAGTGGATCCAGCTGCCGTCTACGCAGGGCAGAATGCCCTTGGCCCGCAGAACCATGCCGTAATCACCGGAATCCAGCGCCTTCAGAGCAGACTCAATGGTTGCCTTCTCGAACTTCCGGGCAGTCTCTACACCCCAGGAAGTAAACACCTCATCGGCGTGATGGTGATGGTGGTGGTCGTGGCAGCCGCAGCCGCAATCGTCATCGTGGTCATGATGATGCTCGTGCTCCTCATGGTCGTGATGATGATGCTCCTCGTGGTCGTGGTCATGGCAGCAACACTCCCCGTCGTGATGATGGTGGTGCTCATGCTCGTCCTCATCGTCATCGTCATCGTCATGGTGATGATGGTGGTGCTCTTCTTCGTCCTCATCATGATGATGGTGATGATGCTCGTGCTCTTCTTCCGCTTCCAGGCGCTCAGTCTCCAGCCGGGCCAGCTCGGCAGCCAGAGAGGCCTTCCCTTCCATAGCGGCAACCAGCTGTTCGCCGGTCAGCTCACTCCAGGGGGTAGTGATAATGGTAGCCACCTGATTGTGGCTCCGCAGCAGCTCGACAGCGGCATCCAGCTTGGCCTGGGGAATGGAATCGGTGCGGGACAGGATGATGGTAGAGGCCGTCTCCACCTGGTTGTTGTAGAACTCGCCAAAGTTCTTGGTATACACCTTAACCTTACCGGCATCCGCCACAGCTACGGTGTAGCCCAAAGACACTTCCGGACCGGTAACCTTATTTACAGCACCAATCACATCGGACAGCTTGCCCACACCGGAGGGCTCGATAATGATCCGGTCGGGATGATACTCCTCAATGACCTTTTCCAGAGCCTTGCCGAAGTCGCCTACCAGGGAGCAGCAGATGCAGCCGGAATTCATTTCTGTAATATGAATGCCTGCATCCTGCAGAAAACCGCCGTCGATACCGATTTCACCGAACTCGTTCTCGATAAGGACCAGCTTCTGGCCCTTGTAGCCCTCTGCGATCATCTTTTTAATGAGGGTAGTCTTACCGGCACCCAGGAATCCAGAGTACACATCAACCTTTGTCATAACAAAAACACCTTCCAATTCAATTTTCGCACCCATAAAAGTGGGCGCACAAGAACCCCGGCAGGAAACCCCACCGGGTAAAATTTATACGTTGTCAGTATAGCACGTTTTCTAAGAAAAATCCACATCTTTCCAAATTTTTTACAAATTGGGGATGCATATTTCTTCCTCCAGAAAGCCTTTCGGTTGCCCGGAAAGATCTGACAGCTTTTTCAGGGCATCCATCCCAATCAACTCTGCGCCCTGATTTTCCAAAGCCTTCATGCCGTCGCTTCCGTCTTGAAAACCGAATACCGGCGTCCAGCCGCTTTTCAGGTTCTGGCTGGTGCCGTTCCAGGTGCCTCCCCGTTCCGGCCGAACCTGCGCCACCAAAACGCATCGGCCCAAAGTATGAATCAGCCGGTTTCTATGCAGCGCCCGGAAGGGAGAAAACGGCGCATCAAAATCTTCCTCGCTGAGATACAGCACATTGGGAGCCTCCAGATGGCTATGCAGCGCATCTGCCACCACGCAAATAACCTTCCCTTCCAAACGCCAGCAGGCCCGCTGGGCTGTCCGGTCTGCCCCCGGTGCATTGCCGGATACCAGCACATAGCCCTGCCTGGCCGCTTCCCTGCCAGCCTCCTTGGCAAAAAACCTGTTCTGCGTCTCCAATGTTCTACAGCCCACCAAGGAGATCATTGGGCCGTCCAATAGGCCCAGATCTCCCTTGGCCCACAGGCAGCCGGGGCTGTCCGGCCCCAGTTTCCTCCATATCTGGCTGGGATACCGAGAATCCAGCCTGGTGATAGGGACACATTTTCTGGCCTTTCCCTTTTGCAGGTAATGCTCCAAAAGTTCCGTTTCTTCCAGCAAGGAAACAATATGCCGGGAGAATTCCTCCGGGTAGCCCAGCGCCACCAAGTCCCCAAACGACAGATCCCGATTCTCTTTCCAGGGCCCGTGGGCCTGAACCCTTTGCAGCAGTACCCGGGCCTGGGCTGTGGTTAGGGGCTTGCGCTGAGGATTCCCCAGATGACTGCACAGCAACAGGTAGCCCCAATTTTCCATCAGTGGAATCTCCGCCTGGGCTTAGGGGGCTCCTTGATTTCCTCTTTGGTCAAAACGCCTTCCGGGGAAAGAAGCATAGGGGTAATGGTATAGTCGGAAAACTTGGCAATCTCATCCAGTTTGGCCTTTTCCGGGAAATTGCCTATAATGCTCCAGGCAATACCCTTTCGCTTGGCTCGGCCGGTGCGGCCAATGCGGTGAACATAGTATTCGTTTTCTTCCGGCACATCAAAGTTGATGACGCAATCCACATCATCCACATCGATGCCCCGGGAAGCAACATCCGTTGCAATCAGCACCGGCAGCTTGCCGGAGCGATAGCGCTGCATAGTCTTTTCCCGCTGCTGCTGACGAATATCTCCGTGGAGGCACTCGCAGTCCAGGCCCGCCCGCTGGAAATCGTCGCACAGGCGCTGACACATATGCTTGGTATTGCAGAAGACCATCACCCGTTCGTACCCCTGGGATCGAATCAGCCGCAGGGTCACCTCTGCCTTTTCCAGCGGGGTGCAGGTCAGGCTGTATTGGTCGATGTCCGGCCGGTCCTCCTGCTTGGGTTCTACGGTGATTTCTACCTCGTCCCGCTGGTACATCCAGGAAACTGTCATGACCTCTTGGGAGATGGTAGCGGAGAAAAGGCCCAGATTCTTCCGGTTCTTCACCTTTTCTATGATCCGGGTCACATCCTTAAAAAAGCCCATATCCAGCATCCGGTCCGCCTCGTCCAGCACCACCGTCAATATTTTATCCAAACGGATGGTCTTCCGATTGTAGTGGTCCATCAGCCGGCCAGGGGTGGCAACCACAATCTGGGGTTTCTTTTCCAACTGCTTGATCTGACCGCCGATACCTGCGCCGCCATAGAGCACCGCCACCCGGATATTATGGAAATAAGTCAGTAAGCCCCGCAGCTCGTCTCCAATCTGGATGGCCAGCTCCCGGGTAGGGGCAAGGATCAAACCCTGTACATCCTCACTTTCAGGGTCAATGTGCTCGATCATGGGGATACCAAAGGCAAAGGTCTTACCGGTACCAGTGGGAGCCTTGGCAATCACATCCTCCCACTTTAGAAAATGGGGAATGGCCTCCGCCTGAATGGTGGTAGGGTATCCGTAGCCCTTCTTTTCCAAAGCCTTGAGCATCGCCTCTGACAATCCCAGGCTTTCAAACGTAATATTGCTTTCTTCCATATTTTTTAATTTCCTTTTCTTTTTCAGTCATTTTCGTTTATAATAGCATCTTCTGAAGCAATTTGCAACAACTCCTTTGAAGGAAAATGAGGTATGGATTTCCGGAGGCTTTTATGATAGAATGGGGTGCAAACTTGATACAAGGAGTTTTTCTATGCAGTCTATTGTAGAAATTCTGGCCCAGGAGCTGGGACAGAAGCAGCAGTATGTGGAAAATGTGGTACAGCTCATTGACGAGGGCAACACCATTCCCTTTATCGCCCGGTACCGGAAAGAAATGCACGGTGCCATGGACGATACCACCCTGCGCAATTTGGAAACCCGGCTCACCTATCTGCGCAATTTGCAGCAGCGGCGGGAAGAAGTTAAGAAATCCATTGAAAATCAGGGCAAGCTGACCCCCGAACTGTCGGAGACTATTGACAATGCCGCCTCTATGACGGAGGTAGAAGATCTGTACCGTCCCTACAAACAGAAGCGACGCACCCGGGGCTCTATTGCCCGGGAAAAGGGTTTGGATCCTTTGGCCCAGGCCATTTTTCTGCAGGACGGCCGGAATATCCAAAAGCTGGCCCTGGACTTTGTAGATGAAGAAAAGGGTGTTGCCGATGCGGACACCGCCATAGCCGGAGCACTGGACATCATCGCGGAAAATCTATCGGACGATGCCGATATCCGCAAGGCTCTTCGGGAAAAGTGTATGCGCAGCGCCTCCCTTGTCAGCAAGGCGGCAGACCCGGATGCGGATACCGTTTATAAGCTCTATTACGATTTTAACCAACCCATTTCCCGGCTCCTGGATCACCAGATCTTGGCCATCAACCGGGGGGAAAAGGAAGAGGTTCTGAAGGTCACCGTAACCCTGCCCGGGAACGAAGGCCCCGCCCTGGTGTGCCGGGCTGCGTTAAAGCCCACCATGCAGGTATCCCAACTGGTAAAGTCCGCTGCGGAGGATGCCTACGACAGGCTGATCTTCCCCTCCATCCAGCGGGAAATCCGCAACGCCCTGACGGACCGGGCCAGCGAGGGGGCCATCCACAATTTTGCCCTGAACCTGAAGCCCCTGCTGATGCAGCCCCCTGTGAAGGGTTTTGTGACCATGGGTCTGGACCCGGGATACCGGAACGGCTGTAAAGTAGCCGTGGTAGATGCCACCGGCAAAGTGCTGGATACCAGCGTGGTCTATCCTACTTTCAGCGAGCGAAAGAAGCAGGAAGCCATAGCCACACTGTCCGGTCTCATGCGCAAACACGATGTCCGGCACATTGCCATCGGCAACGGCACCGCCTCCCGGGAGACGGAGGCCATGACCGTAGAACTGCTGCGCTCCTTCCCGGAGGCCAGCTATATGATCGTCAATGAGGCCGGCGCCTCCGTCTACTCTGCCTCTCCCCTGGCGGCGGAGGAATTTCCGGAGTATGATGTAAACCTGCGTTCCGCCATATCCATTGCCCGGCGGCTCCAGGACCCCCTGGCAGAGCTGGTAAAAATCGATCCAAAGGCCATTGGGGTCGGCCAGTACCAGCACGACTGCCCCCAGAAAGAACTGGATGCAGCTTTGGGGGCCGTGGTGGAGGATTGCGTCAATGCGGTGGGCGTCGATGCCAATACCGCTTCCAGGAGTCTGCTGCAGCAGGTTTCCGGGCTGACCGCCGCCACCGCTAAGAATATTGTTACCTATCGTGAGGAAAACGGTCCCTTCAGCAGCCGCGCCCAGCTGAAAAAGGTGCCGAAATTAGGCCCCAAGGCCTTTGAGCAGTGCGCCGGCTTCCTGCGGATTCCGGAGAGCAAAGAAGTACTGGACAACACCGGTGTCCATCCGGAATCCTACCCTGCCGCCAAGGCATTGCGGAAGCTGCTGAACTGCGGAGATATTTCTGAAATCCCGGAAGCGCTTAAAAAATATGGACTCAAAAAGGCTGCTCAGGAGCTGAATGTTGGCGAGCCGACTCTGGAAGACATTGCCAAGGAGCTCAGTAAGCCCGGCCGGGACCCCAGAGATGAGCTGCCTAAGCCCATCCTGCGGAAGGATGTACTGGAAATGAAGGATCTGAAGCCCGGTATGATTCTGACAGGAACCGTCCGGAATGTTATCGATTTCGGCGTATTTGTGGATATTGGCGTCCACCAGGACGGCCTCGTCCACATTTCGGAGGTTTGCAACCGCCGTCTGCGGCATCCCAGTGAACTGGTAAAGGTCGGCGATGTTGTAGATGTCATGGTCCTGAGCGTAGACGAGCAGCGGCACCGGATCAGTCTCAGCATGAAGCAGGCAAAAAAGCAGTAAATTCTCCCTAAAAACGGGCAGTGCTTGACATTTTTCCGGAAAGATTGTATAATCCCTAATAAGATTCCCAGAAGATTGGAGCTTATTTGTATATGAAAAAACTGATGCACGTTCTGGTTCCGCTGCTGCTGGCTGTTCTGCTGGTAATCAGCGTGGGCTGGTATCTGTTTGTATACGACCGGGATTTTACCCGGGATATGCTGCTGCAGCAGGCCCGGAATAACGATATCCGCGGAAACAGCACCTTATCCGCCTGGTTCTACAATCTGGCCTACAACTATTCCGGCCAGGATGAAAATGTAGCCATCGAGCTGGCAAACCAATACAAAGCCGCCGGTAACTACACCAAGGCAGAAGTAACCCTCTCCAAAGCCATTGCAGCCGGGGCCACCAAGGAGCTGTATATGGCCCTGAGCAAAACCTATGTAGAGCAGGATAAGCTGCTGGATGCCGAGTCCCTATTATCCAACATTTCCAACCCCACCATTCTCACCGAGCTGGAGGAACTGCGGCCTACCGCCCCTACCGCAAACTACGAATCCGGCTATTACAGCCAGTACATCAGCATCACGCTGTCCTCTTCCTCCGGAACCCTCTACTATACCACCGATGGGGACTACCCCTCCGTGGCGGATGCACCTTACTCCTCCCCCATTGAGCTGCCCGTCGGGGAAACCCAGATCTACGCCATCAGCGTCGGGGAAAATGGGCTGGTCAGTCCTGTTACCATCCTCGGATATACGGTGGGCGGTGTGATTGAACCGGTAATCTTTATGGATGCCACCATGGAAAGCACTGTACGGGATATTTTAAAATGCGAGCCATCCCATATCCTGTATACCAATGACCTGTGGCAGATTACCGAAATTACCATTCCTGAAAATGTGTCCACTCTGGAAGATCTGGGTTATCTGACCTATCTGGAAAGTCTGACAATGAATGGCCGGAATATGAGTAACCTTAACGATCTTTCCGAGCTGAACCATTTAAAAAAGCTGGATTTGACCGGCTGCCGATTCTCTGCAGACAGCCTGTCCGTCATTGCCTCTTTGCCGGCCCTGGAGGAACTCAACCTGACAGACTGCGGCCTCAGCACTCTGGCCGGTTTGGAGCGGGCACAGAAGCTGACGGTTCTGAACCTCAGCAACAATACCATCCGGAATCTGGATGCTCTAAAGGATCTGACTACTTTACAGCAATTGGATCTTTCCCACAATGCGGTAACGGACCTGAGCATCCTGGGGAGCCTGACAAATCTGGCAAAGCTGGACATCTCCCACAATACCGTCTCCACCCTGGGGCCCATCAATCTGTGCTCCAAGCTGACCAGCCTGAATGCGGCATACAACCAGCTGACCGATGCCAGTACCGCGGCCTCCCTCCCCATTCTGACTGAGCTGCTTCTGGATCACAATCAGCTGTCCAGTCTGGATGGATTATCTGGCTGCGCCAACCTGATCACTCTGACCCTTTCCAACAACAGCGTTACAGACCTGAGTCCCTTGGCTGGCCTGGCCAATCTGGAGACATTGGACTTCTCCTACAACAGCGTCAGTGAAATTCCTGCTTTCCCCGAGAACTCCTCCATGCAGCTGATTGATGGGTCCTACAATTCCGTTGAATCCATTGATGTGCTGGCAAAAATGCCAAAAATTCGCTATATCTATATGGACTACAACAAAATCACAAATGTGGATGCCTTGGCGGACTGTGCCCTGCTGGTACAGCTGAATGTGTACGGAAACGAAATTCCCAGTGTCTCCGCACTGACGGAGCACGACATCATCGTCAACTACGATCCCACCAATTCAGAAGATTAAAGCGTTTGCCCACCGTTTCCCCGGTGGGCATTGCTTTTGTATAAGAAAAGCCCTTCGTTCCCACACCGGACGAAGGGCCTCCTATTATACATTTTCCAGTACAAAATCCAGCGCCGCTTTCACTGCCTGAGCTCTCACGGCGTCCCGGTCGCCTTCAAAATGACACTCCCGGGAAACGGTTTTGCTTGCGTCGCTATAACCGATAAACACCAGACCAACCGGGTTGCCGAATTCATCCCCCCCTGGGCCTGCCAAACCGGTAACCGACACCGCCGCATCGGCCTGCAATACCCGTCTTGCTCCCTCCGCCATTGCTTTCGCTACAGGGGCGGAGACGGCGCCGAAACAATCCAGCAGCCCCCAAGGGACCTGCAGGATGTTTGTCTTAACCCAATTGGTGTAGCTGATGATGCCGCCCTTATACACCTCCGAGCTTCCCGGAACGGCCGTCAACGCCGCACCGATGCCGCCGCCGGTACAGCTTTCGGCTGTGACCAGGGTTTTGCCCTGAAGCCGTTTCAATACCTTACAGCAACGGTTCATCATGATAGGAAACCTTCACCTTTTCTACGGATTCCATTGCCCGGGTAATCAGAGCCTCCCTGTCCAGCTTCCGCTCGGCGTGGAGTACCTGTCCCAGGGCAGGCTTTGTTTTGGGGTGCTTGGGTGTAAAGACGGTACAGCAGTCTTCATAAGGCAAAATCGAGGTTTCCAAGGTGCCGATCTTCCGGGCAATGGTGATAATCTCCTCTTTGTCCATGCCGACAAGCGGCATAAAGATCGGCATATCCACTACGGCTCCGGTAACGGTCATGGCTTCCATAGTCTGAGATGCCACCTGCCCCAGATTTTCGCCGGTAACCAAAGCTCCGCAGCCATCCTCCCGGGCAATGCGCTGGGCAATGTCCATCATAAAGCGGCGCATAATCAGAGTAAAATACTCCTCCGGACAATTATCCCGAATTGCCTCCTGAATCTCCGTAAAGGAAACGATATTTACGGTCATCTTGCCGCTGTAGCGGGTAACCAGCCTTGCCAGCTCCAGCACCTTGTCCTTAGCCAGTTGGGAGGTATAGGGATAAGAGAAGAAGTGGACCGCCTCAATTTCCACGCCGCGCTTGGCCATCATATAAGCAGACACCGGGGAATCGATACCACCGGACAGCAGGCACATGGCTCTGCCGCCCACGCCCGTAGGCAAACCGCCGGCACCGGGCAGGGCCGGGCCGTGTACATAGGCAGACAGGTCCCGGACCTCTACAAACACGGTATACTCCGGATGATGCACATCTACCTGAACATTGGGATGCGCCTCTGCCAGCCTTCCGCCAATCTCCTGGGAGATGGCAATAGAACCCATGGGGAACTGCTTATCGGACCGCTTGGACTCCACCTTGAAGGACTTGGCACAATCCAGATCTTCTCCCAGGTATTCCTCTACGGCGTTGAAAATCGCATTCATTGTTTTTTCACAGGGGCGGCACCGGCAGATGCTATTGACGCCGAAAATACTCTTGCAGGCCTCCCAGGCGCCTTCCACATCCGCTTCCTCATCCTGAGGTTCTATATACACAGTGGATTGTAGAATATACACATCAAAATTGCCGTAAGGCTTCATCCTCCGGCGGATATTCTGCCTGAGCTTGTTTTCAAACTGGCGTTTGTTGGAGCCTTTGAGAATGATCTCTCCCAGCTTCAAAAGAAAAATTTCGTTCATACTCTATCCTTTCTGTAGGTACAATGTCATTTTCCCGGCTATTATACAGAAATATACCGTTAAAAGCAATAGAGAAGCCGCAACTTTTTGAGGAGTTTATCCCTACCCCGCAATTTTCGCCAGGCGGTACTGAATGGCTTCCGCAATATGGGGAACCTGAATATCCTCGCTGCCGTCCAGGTCCGCAATGGTTCGGGCAACCTTTAAAATGCGGTCGTAACTTCTGGCTGTCAGGCCCATTTTTTCGAAGGCAGCCTTCATAAGGGCGGCGCAGTCGTCGGAAAGACCGCAGTAGGCCCGCAGCTCTGCCGGACCCATGCGGGCGTTGCACATACTGCTGGAATCTCCGTAGCGGGCAACCTGAATGGCCCGGGCAGCATTGACCCTGTCCTTGATACTGGCCGAGGGCTCCGCCTCTGTCCGGTTCCGCAGGTCCTCAAAGTGGACGGAGGGAACCTCCACAATAATGTCGATCCGGTCCAACATAGGTCCGGAAATCCGGCTCTGGTAATTGTCCACGGACTGCTGGCTGCACCGGCACCGGCCGCTGGGATCTCCATACCAACCGCATTTACACGGGTTCATGGCACATACCATTTGAAATTCCGCCGGATAGGTTGTGGAGCCGGAAACCCGGGAGATCGTGACCTTACCGTCCTCCAAAGGCTGACGCATCAGATCCAGGGAATCCTTCCGGAACTCCGGCAGTTCATCCAAAAAGAGAACACCTTTGTGGGCCAGAGAAATTTCTCCGGGCCGGGGATTGGTACCTCCGCCGACAAGCCCGGCATTGGAGATGGTATGGTGGGGTGCCCGGAAGGGACGGCGCATAACCAGGGGCTCTTTGGCGCTGAGCATCCCCATAACGGAGTAGATCTGGCTGACCTCCAGAGACTCCCGCCAGGTCATATCCGGCAAAATGGAGGGCAGACGCTTACTGAGCATACTTTTCCCGGAGCCGGGAGGGCCGATGAGCAGCACATTGTGGCTGCCTGCCGCCGCAACCTCCAGCGCCCGCTTTACATTTTCCTGGCCCAGAACATCTTTAAAATCCGATTCCGGAATCTCTCGCCTTTCCGGAACCCAAATGGGCTCCTCCGGAAGCGACCTGAGGCCGTTGAGCCCTTCTACCAATTGAGAAACACTTTGCAGCGGGATAATGGCCGGCCCCCGGGCCAAAGTCGCTTCTGCCGCATTTTCCGCCGGAACAAACAGCGTTTCAATTCCCGCCCGTTTTGCAGCCAGAGCCATTGGCAGCACGCCGGATACGGCCCGGAGCCGCCCATCCAGGCTCACCTCCCCCAAAAAGGCGCAGTTATCCCTCGGGCGGCGGACCTCTCCGGTAGCGCAGAGGATGCTTAGCAGGATGGGAAGATCATAATGGGTACCGGTCTTTTTTTGACTGGCGGGAGCCAGATTCACAGTAATCCGCCCGGACGGAAAACGCAGCCCGCTGCTTTTGGCTGCCGCCCGGACCCGTTCCCGGGCCTCCTTCACCGCCGCATCCGGAAGGCCCACCACATCGAAGTTCGGCAGGCCATTGGAAATATAGCTCTCGGCAGAGATAAGGCTCCCCTTGATGCCCAGAATCCCCACGGTTTTTACGCTGCAAATCATACTTGCACTCCCTCCCCGGCCCTTCTTTTTTGGGCAGGACCGATGTATTCCGCTTTTCCACCGCCATCATACCGCATTTTTTCGCAAAAAACAATCCCTATTTCTTTTCAGATACCCCTATTTAAGAGTTCATATAGTTAAATTCCCTGCATAACCAATCCTATCGTGAAAATTTCACAAGAATGTCCGATTACTTCTTTACTTTTCCGACGTGTTATGCTAGAATATATACGCAAAACTTGAATTCCTTAGGAGGTATTTCATTTTGGCAAGAAAATTTAAAACCATGGACGGCAATACTGCTGCCGCCCACGTCAGCTATGCCTTTACCGAGGTCGCTGGCATTTACCCCATCACCCCCTCCAGCCCCATGGCCGACAATGTTGACCAGTGGGCCGCTGCCGGCCGCAAGAACATCTTTGGCGACACCGTAAAGGTCGTTGAGATGCAGTCCGAGGCTGGTGCTGCCGGTACCGTTCACGGCTCTCTGGCCGCCGGTGCCCTGACCACCACCTACACTGCTTCCCAGGGTCTGCTGCTGATGATCCCCAATATGTACAAGATCGCCGGCGAGCTGCTGCCCTGCGTGTTCCATGTGTCTGCCCGTACCGTTGCTGCTCAGGCTCTGAACATCTTCGGTGACCACTCCGATGTTTACGCCTGCCGTCAGACCGGCTTCGCCATGCTGTGCGAGACCAATGTGCAGGAAGTTATGGACCTGGGTGCCGTTGCGCATCTGGCTGCCATTGAAGGCCGCGTGCCCTTCATCAACTTCTTCGACGGCTTCCGTACCTCTCACGAGATTCAGAAGGTTGCCATCTGGGATTACGAGGACCTGAAGGACATGGTCAACATGGATGCCGTCAACGCATTCCGTGCTCACTCCCTGAACCCCGAGCGTCCCGCAATGCGCGGCTCTCACGAGAACGGCGACATCTTCTTCCAGAACCGTGAGGCCTCCAACAAGTACTACAACGCCCTGCCCGCAGTGGTTGAGAAGTACATGAACAAGGTCAACGAGAAGCTGGGCACCAACTACCAGCTGTTCAACTACTACGGCGCACCCGATGCCGATCGCGTCATCGTGGCCATGGGCTCTGTGGGCGGCTGCGCCCAGG
>CAKTHQ010000020.1 GCA_934565415.1 uncultured Oscillospiraceae bacterium | reverse complement strand
GGGGTATAGCTCAATTGGTAGAGCGGCGGTCTCCAAAACCGTAGGCTCAGGGTTCAAGTCCTTGTGCCCCTGCCAAAGCCACCGAACAAGATTTGTTCGGTGGTTTTCTTTTTTCGGAGGTGTGAAAATGGACTATTATGCATATACATTGGTAACAGATAATCCCATTGTTGTTGACTTTTCTGGATGCAAATATCTGGATGATCTCCATGAACGCATTCGAAAAAGTTTCGGATTTCCAGCGTGCTGCGGAAAAAACGGGGATGCAGTTCGGGATTGCATCGATGGATACTTTGATGAGAATGAGAGCAGGACAATTCAGATAAGAGGGTTCCAGTCGATGCCAAATGAATTACAGGAATACTGTAAACCAATGTGGGGTATCTTTTCCGATTTACAGAAAGAATGCAGAAACATGATTGTGTGTTGTGAATCCTAAATAAAAGGTTGAGGAACTGATACTGTGGCAGCTTTTGAATTACTTTCTTGCTAACGTATAGAACAATATTAGCACAAATGGAAATCATCGTGCGATAGCCAGCGAAAATCTTGGCCGATTGTAAAAAGAAAGGATATTATTTTTGCCTATGACAAATCAAGAACAGCAGGCAATGCTCCTGCCGATTGACCGAAAAATGCTGCTCTCTATCCGGGAAGCAGCGGAGTACAGCAACATTGGAATCAACAAAATCGATGAAATGCTGAAGCGCCCCAACTGCCCCTTCGTGCTGTTTGTGGGTACGAAAAAACTGGTAAAACGGAAAGCCTTTGAAGAATACATTGAAGGAATGGCTGCCATTTGAAACCAAACGATTTCTCCATAAAATGGTGCCGGAAATGTCAAATTGGTGCGCACCAAAAAGCCCAAAAGATATTGAAAAACTCACGCTTTTATGGTATATTAGAGCGTCGTGGTGAAACTACGTTTCCTGTACTCAGGAAAGGAGTTCACGAATGGGCAAAAACCTAAAAGGCAAAGAATGCGGCAAAGGTATCTGCCAAAGAAAGGACGGAAAGTACACCGCCAGATTTACTTCCAAAAACGGTTCCCGCAGGGAAAAGCATTTTGATACACTCCCGGAAGCCCGTAACTGGCTGGCTGATATACAATATGAGGAGAAACATGGTCTGGTTACCGCTTCCTCCGATATGACAGTAGATTCCTGGTTTTCGTTCTGGATTGACAATCTGATTGTAGATCTAGCTTCAAACACAAAACGGAACTACCGGGAACGGTATCGAATCAATATTCAACCAGTCATCGGGAATATGCGTCTGTGTGATGTCAAACCCATGCATTGCAAAATCGTCCTGAACCAAATGGAAACGACCTACGCAGGTTCCACCATTCGTCAGGCATACATCACCATGGGAACCATGTTCCGGGCCGCAGTTATGAATGATATGCTTATTAAGCATCCCATGGACGGTGTTCGCTATACAAAACCCGTTCGGGCTGTGGATGACATCAAATTCCTGACTGTGGAAGAACAGAAAAAATTTCTGGAGGCAGCGAAACGCTCCCACAACTACAGGCAATATGCGCTTCTGTTGGAAACCGGTTTGCGAACCTCGGAAATGATTGGCCTCACCCGGGATGCCATCGATTGGAAAAAGCGGACACTTACCGTCAGCAAGACTCTGGAATATCGCCACGGAGAAGGCGTTTGGCGGGCTGGCCCTCCAAAGACCGCCAGCAGCTACCGAACCATCCCTCTGACGAATCAGGCGTACAACATCTTAAAATCGTGCTACGATGAACGGCATACCCGCAAAGAATCCGAGCTGCTGTCGCAGGTTCTGGAATATGTGGATCGTCGAACGGGTCAGACCAAATACCTGTGTATGCGGGACCTGGTTTTTATCAACTACCGCACCGGCGAACCTGCCAAAAACAGCTCCTACGATACGCACCTGTATAAGCTTTGCGACGAGGCCGGCATCCGACGATTTTGTATGCACGCCCTGCGGCACACCTATGCCACCCGTGCCATCGAGCGGGGCGTTATGCCAAAAGTCCTGCAACGGCTGCTCGGTCACGCAAGCATCAAAACCACCATGGATCGCTATGTACACGTTACAGACATTTCCCTTGTCTCCGCCGTGAAACAATTCGAGCAGGCTGCCGCCTGCGCCGGTTAAAATTGGTGCGCTGGGGAAAAATCGGTGCGGAATTGGTGCGGAAACCACCCCTTATGTCAAAAACAATCTAGAAAATAAAGGAGATTTTAAAAATATGAAATTAGGTATCGTGGGACTGCCCAATGTGGGCAAATCCACTCTGTTCAATGCCATTACCAATGCCGGCGTCCCTGCCGACAACTATGCTTTCTGCACCATCGACCCCAACGTGGGCGTGGTTTCCGTGCCGGACGAGCGGCTTACCTGGCTTGCCGATCTGCACAAGCCCAAGAAGGTGACCCCCGCCGTCATTGAATTTGTGGACATTGCAGGCCTGGTAAAGGGCGCCTCCAAGGGTGAGGGCCTGGGCAATAAGTTCCTGTCGAACATCCGCACCACCGATGCCATTGTTCATGTGGTAAGGTGCTTTGAAGATTCCAACGTGACTCATGTAGAGGGCTCCACCGATCCCCTGCGGGATATCGACATCATCAATCTGGAGCTTGTCATGGCCGACATTGAGATGGTGGAGCGGCGCATCGACAAGTGCCAGAAGGCAGCCAAGGGCGGCGATAAGCGGTTCCTGAAGGAAGCCGAGCTGTTCTCGGACCTGCTGACCCACCTGAACCAGGGCAAGCTGGCCCGGACCTTTGAATGCAGTGACGAGGACCTGGCCCTGATTTCCACCTCTGACCTGCTGACCCTGAAGAAGACCATCTATGTTGCCAACCTTTCCGAGGACGAGGTCAACGATCCGGAGAGCAGCCGCCACTACCTGGCGGTGAAGAAGCTGGCCGAGGAAGAGGGCAGCCAGATTATCCCCATCTGTGCCAAGCTGGAGGCTGACATTGCCGAGCTGGACGATCCCGAGGAGAAGGCCATGTTCATGGAAGAGCTGGGCGTGAAGGAATCCGGCCTGGACCGGCTGATCCGCAGCAGCTACACCCTATTGGGCCTTATCTCTTTCCTGACCGCCGGTTCCGACGAGTGCCGGGCCTGGACCATTAAGAAGGGCACCAAGGCCCCCCAGGCCGCCGGTAAGATCCACACCGATTTTGAGCGGGGCTTCATCCGGGCCGAGGTCATCGCCTTCGAGGATATGAAGGCCTGCGGCACCATGGCCGCCGCCAAGGCAAAGGGTCTGGTCCGCAGTGAGGGCAAGGACTATGTGATGAAGGACGGCGACATCGTCAACTTCCTGTTTAACGTATAATGCTGCAAAACCCCGGGGCTGTTATGGCAGTCCCGGGGTTGTTGATTCGCAAAATCAGGATGCAGTGCCGTCATCGGGAGAATAAAACCCGCCCCAATTGGGTATGCTCTTCCTGTCCAAAGGAGGGATCGTATTGGATACCGTTGCTCTGATCTTATCGGTCATCGGCTGCATCAATTGGGGACTTGTGGGCCTGTGCCGCTTTGACCTGGTGGCCTGGCTCTTCGGCGGCTCGGCAAGCATTTTGAGCCGCATTGTGTATACCCTGGTAGGCCTGGCCGGATTATGGTGCATCACCTTTTTCTTCCGCAAGGCAGCCTTTCGGGATGCCGAATAACAAAACCCGGTCCTGTTTTAGGACCGGGCCTTTGTTTTCTTTTAGAACTTGCAGCGGACAATGCAGCTGACTTCCTGGTCGCCGTACTTGGCGGTGATCTTGGCAATGCCAGGGCCCATAGCGGTTACCACGCCGTTGTTCACATTGGCAATGGCGGAGTTGGAGGTTCTCCAGGTCACATCCGACGCATCCAGGTCACAGTCCAGCTGCAGCGTGTAGTATACGCCCAGCCGGGAGAAGGTAATATCGGACCGCTTCAGCTTCAGAGTCACATCGCCGGAGGAGGAAGACTTGGTTTCCTCGGTGGCATCCGCTTCGGCAGCCTCGGTGGCTTCGGTAGCCTCGGTAGTGGGCTCCGTCTCTTCGATGGCCACGGTAACCGGGCACTTTACCGTCTGGTCGCCGCAGGTAACCACAATGTTGGTAGTACCATTGCCTACCGCCGTCACGTTGCCCTCCGCACTGACGGTAACCACGCTCTCGTCCTCGGAGGTGTAGGTAATTTCATCGGTGGTATCCTCGGGGGAGGCTTTTACATTCAGCTTCCACAGCTCCCCTTCCTTGGTCAGGGTGCTTACCGTGGGGGCATACAGGCTGGTGCAGGGCACGGTAGGTGCCTCGGTGGTTTCCGGCTCGGTGGCCATGGTCTCTACGGTCTCCGCCATAATGGTGGGATTGGTAGTGGCCTTGGTATCCTCAGCCTTTTTCCCGGGCAGCAGGAACTTCACCACCAAAATTCCGGTTACCAGCAGCACCAGTACAATAAACATCACCAGAATCACTACAAGCGCCGTATTGGTCTTGCGGGGCTGCTCTTCCATGGGCGTTTCCCCGCCATAGTAGGCGGTATCGTCGTCCTCCGTATGGGCGGAAGCAACCTTGGGGCCGTTGGCCTCGTCAAAATCAAAGATCCGGCGGCCCTGCTGGGGATTCCGGCCCTGGTGCATTTCCGCCGCGGCCGGTGCTTCCGGCGCCTTAGGGGCATTTACATCAAATTCTCCCATGCCGGGCTCTGCCTGAGCCTGCTCCCCCTTGGGGGACCAGCCGCAGATGGGGCAGCAGGAAGCCGTATCCGGGAATACGGTGCCGCAAACCTCGCAAGTGATCTTACTCATGGATAATCCTCCTCACCATGGGCTTTCCGCAATGGACGGAAACGCCCAAGTTTTTTGCTTCTTTGTCCCGGGCAGAGCTTCTGCAAAGCGCAGAGCGCTCCCGGCCAAAGGTTCCCTTTTATCGTCAAATTATATCACTATTTTTTTCAGATTACAAGAGGAAAGGCAGATTTTCCCGCTGGTATTTTTTACAGTGCCCTTTGAGAAGGACTTTGGCCCGGCTGGAGTGCTGTAAATAGGGATTTCTCCGTCTATTCATACAATCGTTATGTTTGAATAAAGAAAAGGATTGATTTTTTCCTGGTTTTCCGGTATGATATGGGAGTTAAGGAGGCGAATCAAATGTCCGAAGAATCCTTGGTCTCTCCTTTGCTCGACGGCTTCCACCTGGGAAGTGCCATGGCCGAGCGTCCGGGTGTCAGCTGTCACCCGGCTATGAAGGAGAGCTCCGATGAAAAATATATTGTAAAGATCCTGTCCATGCCCGCTTCCCAGGTGCAGCTGGATGCCCTGCTGGTAACGGGTGCCTACAAGGACCCCGCCGCTGCCCTGGACTATTTCCGGCAGCAGGCTGACGATACCGCCGCAGAGGCAGAGTTTTTGCAGAGTCTTTCCAAGCTGGATGGCTTTGCGGGCTTTGTAGGCTGGCAGGTAGCTCCTATGAAAACCGATCGGCTGGGTTACCAGGTGTACTTGGTCAGCCGCTACGGCCGGACTCTGGAAAAAGCCATCCGCCGGAATACCATTACCCAGGCCCAGGCCGTTACCATGGCCATTGACCTGTGTGCGGCCCTCTCCCTGTGCCGCCGGGCAGGCTACCTGTACATCGATCTGAAGCCCTCGAACATCATGGTATCCGGCGACCACTTCCAGATTGCAGACCTGGGCTTTGTATCCACCCGGTACTTGAGCTACAGCTCCATGCCGGAACGCTATATCAGCGACTACACGGCCCCGGAGGTCCGGGACCCTATGGCCTGCCTGAACACCACCCTGGACACCTATGCCCTGGGTATGATTCTCTACAGGCTCTTTAACGGCGGTGTGCTCCCCACCATGCCGGAAGACCCCGCCCGGCCCCTGGATGCCCCCGCCGGTGCGGACGAGGCGATGGCCCAGATCATTCTGAAGGCCCTGGCCCCTAAGCCGGAAGACCGGTGGGAAAGCCCCGAACAATTGGGAACGGCTCTTGTTTCCTATCTGCAAACCGGTGCCCCGACGGATACCCCCGTTGGCGCCGTCGTTCCGGAAGCCCCCATTCCCGCGGCACCGGAAGTGTCCGCTCCGGCGGAAGCGCCGGAAACAACGGACGCCCCCGGCGTTACGGACAGCACCATGATCCGCATGGAGCTGCCCACAGAGCCCCAAGGTATTCAGGAGGAGCTGCTTTCCCAGTCCACCATGCGCTTTAATCCGGGCAGTATCGCCGCCGCGGAGCCGGAAAAGACGGTTATCCCGGAGGAAGAGACGCCGGAAGTGCCCGGGACGGAGGAGCCCCAGGATGACATCATCTTCCCGGTGGTCACCCCGGAGGAGCCCCAGGAGTTCAACCTGGACAGCGAGCTGGACCAGGTGAAGGACATCCTGAAGCCCCAGCAGCGCTACCCCACCATGACCCCCCGGCCAGTCAAGAAGCCCATTATGGAGAATGTGACCCCGGTCACCGTTTCCGATAAGCCCAAGAGCAAGGCCCCCCTGGTGCTGCTGACGCTGATCGTCCTGGCAGCCGTTTTCGGCGGCTTCGGCTATTGGTTCTACAACAACTTCTACCTGCAGCCCATCGACAGCCTAACCGTCAGCGGTACCCAGGACGAGCTGGTAGTCTCCGTATCCTCCGGCGTGCCGGACAGTATGCTTACCGTCCATTGCACCGATGTGTACGGCAACAGCCTGGAGGCCCCCGTGCAGGACGGAAAGGCCACCTTTACCGGCCTTTCCCCCAACTCCCTGTATAACATTCTGGTTACCTCCGAAGGGCTGCACAAGCTCACGGGCCAGATTTCCGATGTGTTTACCACTGAGGGGCAAACGGAGATTGTCAGCTTCAATGCCATATCCGGGCCTGATGAAGGCTATGTGGTGCTGAATCTCACCGTCAACGGCCACGACCCCGAAAGCTGGGTGGTCTCCGCCAGCTGCGAAGGGGAAGAGAACATCATGCAGAACTTCACCGGCCACTCCGTGACCCTGAAGGGCCTGACTGTGGGAAAGGAATATGTCTTCCAGCTCTACGCTTCCGATGATTCCAAGCTCACCGGCCAGACCAATACCCGGTTCAAAGTAGTCAGTCTGATTACCGCCAACAATCTGGAGGTCATCTCCCGTCTGGACGGCGACCTGACCGTCGGCTGGGAAGGCCCCGCCAATATCTCCGTTGGCAGCTGGACCGTCCGGTGCTATGCCGACAAGTACGACGAGACCCAGACCGTCACCGGCACCATTGCCACCTTCAGCAAAACCAAAAACGATACTGCCTATACCATCGAGGTTACCGCCGCCGGGCAGACCGAGCCCACCCGGATGACCATTTCCGCCAACCCCATCACCATTACCTCCTTTGATGTGACAGAGTCCGAGGAAGGCACCCTGGATGTGAGCTGGACCTTCGACGGCAAGGCACCCGCCGACGGCTGGCTTCTGGTATACTCCCTGAACAACTCCGATTCCTCCAGCGTCATCAAGTGCGCCGACAGCTCCGCTTCCATCTCCCCCATGATTCCGGATACCACCTATCGGCTGAGCCTGCAACTGTCCGACGACACCTCCATCTTCAATAACACCACCACCTACGACACCACAGCAGCGGAGCCCTTCTCCACCCAGGGTCTGTCCGCGGATAAGATCAAGTCCCGGCTTCTGAAGACCCCCAGCGGAAAGTGGCTGGCAGATGATGTAGCCGAAAGCGACTACACCACCGTCTTCCAGTCCGGGGACCAGATGTCCATGGCTCTGGAAGCCACCGTCAAGTTCTACGTCCAGCATGAGGACATCCAGGTCATGTATGTCTTCCGGGATGCCGGCGGGGACCCCATCCCCTCCCTGGTCTCCACCGAGACTCTGGACTGGTACGATATCTTCTTCGACGGCAACTACCAGCTGGGTGAGCTGGACCTGCCCAAGGGCCCCACAGACATCGGCAGCTACTCCGTCACCGTCTACTTCAACGGCGCCCCTGTGGCCACCAATGAGTTTACCATCGCCTAAGTAAAAAGATTCCCGCCCCGGCGTTTTGATGGCGCCTGGGCGGGATTCTTTATCGTTATTTATCCAAATTCTCCGAAGGTGTGCAGACCTCCAACGGTTTGTCCGCCCCATAGGCCAGAGTGTACTCCCGTTTCATTCCGTCCGCTGCCCGGGCCTGGACCACAAAGGGAACGGTTGGACATTCCACGGACCAGGAGTAGCCGGATACCACAGTTTCCGGCCCGGAAAGGACCTTGGCCTCCATGGAAAGGATCCGGAACTGTACATCATAACCGCTGGTCGCGGCATTGACCAGCTCCACAGTCTTCCCTTCTCCGCCCTGCCCCCGAAAAACATCAGTCCAGCCGTCTCCCAGAGCCAGGGTGCTTTCCCCTTTCGCCTTTGAACCGCAGGATGCCAAGGTCATTATCAGCAGACACAGCAGCGCGAGGGCCAGCGTTCTTATCGCCTGTTTCATTCTGTTTTTCCTTTCCTTTTTACCAAAGCGTATCCCATAGGGGCGGCTGATAGCCGCCCCTACGATTTCACATTTTAGTGTGCAAACTGACTTTCGTACAGTTTGGAATAGAAGCCGCCCTGCTTCAGGAGGGTCTCGTGGTTGCCCTGCTCGATGATGTGGCCGTCCTTCATCACGAGGATCACATCCGCCTCCCGGATGGTGGAAAGGCGGTGGGCCACGATGAAGCTGGTGCGGCCCTGCATCATGGTGTCGAAGGCCTTTTGGATGCGGATCTCCGTCCGGGTATCGATGGAGGAGGTGGCCTCATCCAGGAAGAGCATAGGCGGCAGGCACAGCATCACCCGGGCGATGCACAGCAGCTGCTTCTGGCCCTGGGACAGGGAGCCGCCGGACTCTCCGATGACCGTATCGTAGCCCTGGGGCAGGCGCTTGATAAAGCTGTGGGCATGGGCCTCCTTGGCGGCGGCAACGACCTTCTCCATGGTGGCCTCGGGCTTGCCCATGGAGATGTTGTCCCGGATGGTACCGGCCTTCAGCCAGGTATCCTGCAGGACCATGCCCACGCAGTGCCGCAGGTCCGCACGGGTCATATCCCGGGTGTTCACGCCGTCCAGGCAGATGGTGCCGCCCTGGGGATCGTAGAACCGCATCAATAGGTTAATAAAGGTGGTCTTGCCGCAGCCCGTGGGGCCAACAATGGCGATCCGCTGGCCGGGTTTCACGGACAGGTTAAAGTCGTCAATCAGGGGCTTGTCCGGAGTGTAGGAGAACTTCAGGTCCCTGATTTCCAGGCTGCCTTCCACCGTCTCAGGCTTCTTCGGATGCTCCGGCTCCGGTGTCCGGACGGGGGCCTCGATGAGCTCCAACACCCGGCCCGCGCAGGCCAGGGCGTTCTGCAGCTCCGTTACCACACCGGAAATTTCGTTAAAGGGCTTGGTGTACTGGTTGGCGTAGTTTAATAGGATGGTCAGGCTGCCTACGGAAATACCTCCCGTCAGGCAGAAGAGGGCGCCGGTAAGGGCCACCAGGGCGTACACCACGGAGTTTACAAACCGGGTGCAGGGATTGGTCAGAGAGGAGAAAAACACCGCCTGCAAAGAGGCCTTGTCCAGCCGCCCGTTGACCTCATCGAATTGATTCAGGCTGGCCTGCTCGTGGCCAAAGGCCCGGACCACCTTGATCTGTCCAATGGCCTCATCCACAATGCCGGTGAGTTCGCCCCGGGTGACGCTCTGCAGGGTAAACATAGAGTAGGTCCGCTTGGCGATAAAGCCCGCCACCACCAGGGATAGGGGCGTAACCAAAATCACCACCAGGGCGATAATGGGATGGATGGTCAGCATAATGATGAGGGTCCCCAAAATGGTCATAATGCCGGTAAAAAACTGGGTAAAGCCCATAAGCAGACCGTCGGCAAAGGTATCCACATCGGAGATCACCCGGCTGACCAAGTCCCCCTGGGGGTGCTGGTCCAGGTAGCTCAGGGGCAATACCTGGATGTGCCGGAAGACCTCGTTCCGGATGTCCCGGGTCACCTGGAAGGTAATGCGGTTGTTGATTTCCCGCATTCCCCATTGCACCAGTCCCGCGGCCAAGGCACACACTGCCACGCCGGTGAGGCAACCCTTCATCTGAACAAAGTCCACCTTCCCCGCTTCTACGATGCAGTCGATGGCCTTACCAATGAGCACCGGGATATACAAAGACATAACCACGGAGATTGCCGCACTGAGGAGCGACAGCAAAATTCCGGGGGTATAGCGTTTCAGCCGTTTCAGAACCTTCTTCAGGGTCTCGGTCTGGGTTTCCTTAGCCATTTGCAGCCACCTCCTTGGGGAACTGAGAATAGTAGATCTCCTGGTACACAGGGCAGCTTTCCAGAAGCTCCTCATGGGTGCCCCTGCCTACCAAAAGTCCATCGTCCAATACCAGAATTTCATCCGCAAACCGGACGGAGGCCGCCCGCTGGGAGACGATAAAAGTGGTAGGCGGGTTTTCCATAGCCCGGATGGCCATCCGCAGGTTGGCGTCGGTGGCGTAGTCCAAGGCGGAAGCGCTGTCGTCCAGAATCAGAATCTTGGGGTGCCGCACCAGGGCCCGGGCAATGGTCAGCCGCTGCCGCTGGCCGCCGGAGAAGTTCATGCCCCCCTGCTCCACCGGTTCCTGGAGCCCCTTTGCCTTGCCCCGGACCACCTCGTCGGCCTGGGCCACCTTCAGGGCATCCCATAGATCTTCTTCCGTAGCATTGGGATTGCCCCAGAGCAGATTGTCCTGAATGGTGCCCTGGAACAGCACCGCCTTCTGGGGCACAATGCCAATTTTCTTCCGCAGGTCCTCCAGGGAATAATCCTTCACATTCTTCCCATCGACAAGCACCTGTCCTTCCGCCGCATCATACAGCCGGGGGATCAGGTTTACCAGAGTGCTCTTGCCGGAACCGGTGCCGCCGATGATGCCAACGGTTTGCCCCGGCGCCACCTGGAAATCAATGTCCGTCAGGGATGTGTCACCGGCTCCCGCGTAGTGGGCGGTAACGTGCCGGAATTCCACGGCGCCCTGAATAGAACAGTGGTCTGTACCGTCTGCCTGGTCGTTCTCGGTGGAGAGGACGGCCCCGATCCGGTCGGCGCAGGCCACGGCCTTGGTCATATTGATAATGAGGTCTGCCATTTTGATAAGCTCTACCAGAATCTGGGACATATAGTTGTATAGGGCAATTACCAGGCCCTGGGTTAAAACGCCGGTCTGAACCTTTACAGCTCCCACGTTTACCAGGATGACAATTGCCAGATTGATGACCACATAGGTCACGGGGTTCATCAGGGAGGAAATTCGCCCTGCCAGCAGCTGGCGGCGGGTCAGCTCCTGGGTTTTATCCTGGAAGGATGCAATTTCGCTGTCCTCCTTGCAGAAAGCCCGCAGCACCCGGACACCGGTCAGGTTCTGCCGGGTAGCGGAGGTCACCTGGTCCAACCCTGCCTGAACGCCCTTGTACTTGGGCATGGTAATGAGCATAATGCCAAAAACAATGCCGCACAGCACCGGGATAACCCCCGCAAATACCAGGGCCGACTGGACATCGATGGTAAAGGCCATAATCATGGCGCCAAACACCACAAAGGGGGACCGCAGCAGCAGCCGCAGGGTCAGGTTCACGCCACTTTGCACCTGGTTAATATCGGAGGTCATGCGGGTAATCAGAGTAGAGGTACCCATCGTATCGATCTGGGTATAGCTCAGCCCCAAAACGTGCTCCAGAAGAGCGTGCCGCAGCCGGGTGCAGAAGCCCACCGCCGCGCTGGCCGCAAAGTACTGGGCCGTTACGGAGCAAAGGAGGCCCACGAGACCTAAGCCGATCATAACAAGACACATCTTGATGATATACGCCTTGTCTCCGCCGCCGATGCCCGTATCCACAATGCTGGCTACCACCAACGGCACCAACAGCTCCAGCCCCGCCTCCAGGAGCTTGAACAGCGGCCCCAGGATGCACTGCTTCTCGAAGCCCTTCATGTACTTGATGATTTGTTTCAAAGCATCCACCTCTTTTGAGTTTCTTTCGGTTTCTGAATCATACCACAAATGGGTTGTTTTTTCAATTGAAGAAATGGATGTTTTCGGGAATACAGCATAGGCAAAGAGAACCCTGCCGGAGCTGATCGACGACGAGGCCCTGGCCCCCATTCTTTCTGCCATGCAGAAGGCCCTGGATATGAGCATGGTACAGACCAAGAAGATTTTCCTGACGATTTTCCTGTTTGCTCACGGATATGCAAGCATTATTGCCAACAATGCCATGAAATACGACGAGGAGACCGTCCGCGCCCAGCTGGAGCAGGCATATCGGGGGGGCAATTCTGGCCACCAGGGAGAAAACGGACGGAAGCTGTGCATCTTCCTGTGGTGATTTGTAAGCCGGCCATGTAAGCCCGGCTTCCGTGAGCTTGTATACACGCACCGGCTATCCTACAAAAAGCTGCGACCCGGCAACCACCGGATCGCAGCTTTTCTTATTTCCCCGGAAACAGCACATCGATGGCGTTTCTGGCGGCTTCCTGCTCGGCCCGCTTTTTGCTGCGGCCCTCGCCCTTGCCTACCACCTCTCCATTCAGGGAGACGGAAACGGCAAAGTGCTTGTCGTGGTCCGGGCCCTGCTCGTCGGTGAGCTCATAGGATAGGACCTGGTTTTTCTTCTGCTGTACCAGCTCCTGGAGCTTGGTCTTGTAGTCCACATTATGGAGCTGGGTTACCGGGACCTCTACCAGGATAAAGGTCTTGATAAATTTCTTGGCAGCATCCAGGCCGCCATCCAGAAAGCTGGCGGCGATGACGGACTCTACGGCGTCGGCCAGGATGCTGTCCCGGCTGCGGCCGCCCCCCTGCTCTTCTCCGTGGCCCAGCATCAGGTGGTCCCCCAGGTGGATCTGGTGGGCAACCTTGGCCAAGGTCTTTTCGCAGACCATATCGGCCCGCATTCTTGTCAGCTCCCCTTCCGGGCGGTCCGGGAAGCTGCGGTACAGGTATTCCGCCACCAGCATTCCCAGAATGCTGTCCCCCAGGAATTCCAGCCGCTCGTTGCTCAGCAGGCTATTGTGCCACCGCTCGTTGGCATAGGAGGAATGGGTCAGGGCATTCTGCAAAAGGGTAATGTTATGGAATCGATAGCCGATGGCTTCTTCCAAATCTTTAATCATGTATTTGTCTGCTCCTTATATTTGGCAAGCTCTGCCAGCATTTTTGTAAGCTCCGGGGTCAGGTCCTGGCCGGCTGCGTCCATAGCCTGCTTAACGGCGTTCCGGAAGGCCAGGGCATCGGATGCTCCGTGGGCCTTGATAACCGGCTTCTGAATGCCAAGCAACTGAGTGCCGCCAATTTCGTGGTAATCCAGAAGCTTCATCATATCCTTTACACCGGAAGCGCACAGCAGGTAACCCAGCTTAGAAAAAACGTTCTTTTTGAACATCTTTTTCATAAGGCTGCCCATAAACATAGCCGTGCCCTCAATGGATTTTAGCAGCACATTGCCCGAAAAACCGTCGCACACCACTACATCCACGGCCCCCAGGGGCACATCCCGCGCTTCCACGTTGCCCACGAAGTTCAGGAGGCCCTTCTCCCCGGCGTCCTTCAAAAGGGCGTAGGCATCTCGCTGCAAATCCGTTCCCTTGCTGTCCTCGGTGCCGATATTTAAAAGGCCCACTTTGGGATTCTGGATACCCAGCTTGCTTTTTGCATACACCGTACCCACCAGGCCGAACTGCAGCAGGAACTCCGGAGTGCACTCGGCATTGGCACCGCAGTCCACAATGACGGTCTGCCCCCCGGCCTTATTGGGCATGGCGGGGCCCATGGAAGCCCGGCGGATGCCCTTGACCCGTTTGACGATCAGGGTAGCCCCGCTGAGCAAGGCACCGGTGGACCCGGCGGAAACAAAAGCATCCCCCTGCCCCTCTGCCAGGAGCCGCAGGCCAATAATCATAGAGGAATTCTTCCGCTTATGGATCACCGTGCCGGGGTCGTCGTGCATATCCACTACATCCTCCGCCCCGGCAATCTCCATGCCCTGCGGCAGGTCGGAATAGCCGTGCTTCTGCAAAATCTCCAGTATTTCCCCGCTGCGGCCTACCAGGGTAATCTCCGCCCCGTAGGCCTTGACTGCTTCGATGGCACCCAATACCGGCGCCTCGGGGGCCAGGTCGCCGCCCATCGCATCCAGGATGATCTTCATTCGCGTTCCCTTCCTCTCTTGTTTAAAATCCTTGGGCCAGGAGCTCGTCGATTTTCTCCAGGGCCCGCTGAGAAATTGCCAGATTCTTTTCCGCTTTCTTCCGCACCCGATAGTTAAGGGACGAAATGATGCTGAAATTCACGTTCATAGGCTGAAAATTTTCGATGCTGCTGTCGCTGATATACAGGCCCAAAGCCCCGATGGCGGTGGTTTTGGGGAAATCCGGGATTTCTCTTCCCTGTACCTTGGCGGCCATAGCTACCGCGGCCAGGAAGCCGGAAGCAGTGGACTCCACATACCCTTCTACACCTGTCATCTGCCCGGCAAAGGCGACCATCGGATTCCGCCGGTCGGCATAGTACCGATCCAGCAGCTTGGGACTCTGCAAAAAGGTATTCTGATGCATGACCCCGTAGCGGACGAATTCCGCGTTTTTGAGGGCCGGGATCATGGAAAATACCCGCTTCTGCTCCCCGAATTTCAGGTGGGTCTGGAAGCCCACCAGGTTGTAGATGCTCTTGGCGGCGTTGTCCTGCCGCAGCTGCAAAACAGCGTAGGGCTCCTCCCCGGTTTTGGGGTCCGTCAGGCCCACAGGCTTCATGGGGCCGTAGCGCAGGGTATCCATGCCCCGCCGTGCCATAACCTCCACCGGCATACAGCCCTCAAAAACCCGCTTGTCTTCAAATCCGTGGACCTCCGCTTCCTGGGCGGAGATGAGTTCTTTTACAAAGGCCTCATACTGCTGCTTGTCCATGGCACAGTTTACATAATCCGGTGTTCCCCGGTCGTAACGGCTCTGCCACCAGGCCAGATCCATATCCACGGACTCTGCAGTCACCAAGGGCGCCGCTGCGTCAAAAAAGTGGAGATAGTCCGCCCCAAAATATTCCCCAATGGCTGTGGACAGCTTGTCGGAGGTCAGGGGTCCCGTGGCAATGATCACCGGCCCCTCGGGGACACCGGTCACCTCTTCGGAAACGACGGTGATGAGGGGGTTCCCCCTGATTTTCTCCGTGACCATTTTGGAAAAGCCTGCCCGGTCTACGGCCAGGCAGCCCCCGGCCTCTACCCGGGTGGCTTCGGCGCACTCCAAAATCAGGCTCCCGCACCGGCGCAGCTCCTCTTTCAGCAGGCCCACGGCATTTTCCAGCCGGTCTCCCCGGAGGGAATTGGAGCAGACCAGCTCCGCAAAGTCCTCTGAGTGGTGGGCAGGACTCATCTTTGTGGGCTTCATTTCGTACAGCTTTACGGAAATGCCCCGCTTGGCCAGCTGCCAGGCGGCTTCCGATCCGGCCAGCCCAGCCCCGATGACTTTAACTTCCATGGGCTTACTCCTTCTTGGTGGTCTTCTTTGCTACTTTTCCTTTGGCGGCGGGCTTTTTCGTGGCGGTCTTGGCAGCCGTCTTCTTAGCCGCCGAATTCTTGGCAGGCTTCTTTTCCTCGGGCTGGCCCTCCGGCTCCCCGGGCTCCTGAGCGCCTTCCGCAGTCTTCTTTTTATAGTAGCCCCGCTGATCCTCCGGCAGGAACCGGGAGCAATGCTCATTGATGCAGAAGGGCTTCATCCGGCCCTTGCCGGATTTTTTGAACATGGTCTGCCCACACTCCGGGCAGTCCTCGGCAGTAGGCACATCCCAGGTCATAAAGCCGCACTCGGGCCCCCGCTCGCAGGCGTAGAAGGCGTAGCCCTTCTTGGACTTCCGCTTCAATAGCCCACTGCCGCACTTGGGGCAGCGCCCGGGCATCCGCTCCACAAGAGGCTTGGCGTTCTTGCACTCCGGGAACCCGGGGCAGGCCAGGAATTTTCCGAACCGGCCCATTTTGATAACCATCTTCCGGCCGCAGAGCTCGCAAATTTCGTCGGTTTCCTCCTCGGGCACCTTCAGGCGGACCCCCTCCAGGGCGGTTTCCGCATCCTTCATTTCTTTTTCAAAGCCCTTGTAGAAGTCGGCAAGCAGGGCCTTCCAGTTCTGCTTCCCAGCCTCCACATCGTCCAGGCGGCTTTCCATGTTGGCGGTAAAGCTCACATCTACAATGTCCTGGAACCGCTCCTTCATAAGCCCTGTAACCACCTCGCCCAAAGCTGTGGGGGCCAGACGGCGGTCCTGCTTAAGCACATATTCCCGGTCCTCAATGGTGGAGATGGTGGCGGCGTAGGTGGAAGGCCGGCCTACCCCCTGCTCCTCCATAGCCTTTACCAGGGTAGCCTCCGTGTATCGGGCGGGAGGCTGGGTAAAGTGCTGCTGCTTGTCGTAATTACCGGCGGCAGCCTTCTCCCCCACGGCCAGGTCCGGCAGAGGGGAGCCTACGGCCTCCCCTTCCTCGTCCTTGCCCTCTTCATATACGGCGATAAAGCCGGGGAAGCGAAGGCTCTGGTGGCTGGAACGGAAGGTATGCCCGGCGCACTCCGTATCGATGGACACGGTATCATACAGGGCGTTTGCCATCTGGCTGGCCAAAAACCGGCTCCAGATAAGCTTATACAGCCGATACTGGTCCGGAGTCAGGCTGCCACGGATCCGCTCCGGGTCCAGCTCCACATTTGTTGGGCGGATAGCCTCGTGGGCATCCTGCGCATTTGCTTTCGTTTTATATACATGGAAGGAGCCATAGTAGTATTCCTTCCCGTAGCGGGCACTGATGAACTGAGCGGCGGCGGCCATGGCTTCGTCGCTGAGCCGCAGGGAGTCGGTACGCATATAGGTGATAAGGCCCAAGGTTCCTTCCCCTGCCACATCCACGCCTTCATACAGCTGCTGGGCAACCATCATGGTCTTCCTAGGGGGCATATTCAGCTTTCGGGAGGCCTCCTGCTGCAGGGTGGAGGTGGTAAAGGGAGGAGCGGCGGTGCGCTTTTTCTCTGCCTTCTTTACGTTGGTAACGGTAAAATCTTTTCCTTGGATGTCCCGGATCACGGCGTTCGTCTGATCCTCGTTTTCCAGCTCCCGCTTCTTTTCTTCTCCGTAGTAGTGCGCGATAAAGGAGCCGGGGCGGTTGACCCGATTCAGGGTTACATCCAGGGACCAGTATTCCTTGGGCTGGAAGGCCCGGATTTCCTCTTCCCGGTCCACCACCATCCGGGTTGCCACACTCTGGACACGGCCGGCAGAGAGCCCTCTGCGGACCTTTTTCCACAGCAGCGGGGACAGCTCGTAGCCCACGATCCGGTCTAAGATTCTTCTGGCCTGCTGGGCATCCACCAGGTCGTAGTCAATATCCCGGGGGTGCCGGATGGAATCCTTTACCACCTTCTGGGTAATCTCGTGGAAGGTCACCCGGTGGGCCTTGGTGTCCGGCAGGTTCAGCAGTTCTTTCAAGTGCCAGGAGATGGCCTCTCCCTCCCGGTCAGGGTCCGTTGCCAGATACACGGTTTCGGCATCCTTGGCAGCGGCCTTTAATTCTTTAATCAGGGCTTCCTTGCCCCGCACCGGCAGGTACTCCGGCGTAAAATCATGCTCCAGGTCCACGCCCATGCGGCTTTTCGGCAGGTCCCGCAGGTGGCCCATGCTGGCTTTTACCACATAGTCCGGCCCCAGATATTTTCCGATGGTCTTTGCTTTGGAAGGCGACTCAACGATCACCAGATTGTTGGCTTTGCCCATGAAATACTTCCTTTTCCGGCGAAAAAACTCTTCGCCATATATTTATCGCTTCCGCGAAACACGTTTGCCGGAATCCCGGGCCACAATGCCCCGAAGCTCCAGCATGGTGAGAATGCTCAAGGTTTTGCCCGCCGGGAACGGGACCTGGGCGATCACTTCATCCACCAGCCGTTCCCCCGGACCGATGGCCTCAACCACCCGGTGCTCCTCCTCGGAGAGCGCTGGGGAAGAAGGTCCTTGGTCACTATAAAGCGGTTTTGCGGCTTTGTCAATGGCCTTTGGGGTTAATTTTTTCTTTGGAATGGGATTTGCCGGTATTTTCTCCGGGATAACAGGCTCCTGAACCGGATGCTCCCGGGGCTCTCGCGGGGCAAACATTCCTTCATATTCCGCCAGCAGGTCGCGGCCGCAGCCTATGGCAATGGCCCCCTCCCGCAGCAATCGGTTGCTGCCCGCAAATCTGGGGTCCTCTACATTTCCCGGCACGGCAAATACCTCCCGGCCCTGGCGGCGGGCGTGCCGGGCCGTGGAAAGGGCGCCGCTCTTCTCCGGGGCCTCAATCACCGCCGTACCGCAGCTCAGGCCGCTGATAATCCGGTTCCGCTCCAAAAAGTTCCATTTCAGAGGCGGGGTCCCGGGAGCATACTGCGAAAGAATACACCCCTGGCGCTCCGTCTGAGAAAACAGCTCCCGGTTTTTCCTGGGATAAACCACATCCGCACCGCAGCCCAAAACGCCGGTCACCCGGCCGTCCGCCTGCAAAGCGCCCCACATGGCCTCGCTGTCGATGCCGTCTGCCAGGCCGGATACCACAAGTCCGCCCCCCTGGGCAATCTCAGCTCCCAGCCGCCGGGCGGTACGCAGGCCATAGGCGCTGGCCCGCCGGGTCCCCACCAGGGCAACGGTAGGCGTATGGTCAAAATCCGGGACGGTTCCCTTGTAATAGAGCACCACCGGCATATCCCCCAGCACCCGCAGCCGTTCCGGATAACAGGGATCCCCCATGGTCAATACGGAAACCTGCCTTTCCATGCAGTTTTCCAGAATCTTCCCGGCAGAGGTCAGGTCCTTGTCCAGAAGGGACTGGGCCATTTCCTCTGTCAGGCCCGGAATCTGTGCCTGACGGAGGTCCTCTATTTTGCTGTAGAACAGGGCTTCCGGATCCAGAAACGCCCGTACCAGCGCATTTTTAACGGTATCCTTCAGCCCCGGACGCTCCGCCAGCCATAACCAGTGCAGCAGCAAGCAAGTCCCTCCTTCTTGTTTTTAAACCTTTTCCATCTGCCACATGACCGCAGCGGCGGCAACAGCGGCATTCAGGGATTCACAATGGGGGTTCATGGGAATCATCAGGCACCGGTCCGCAGCATCCAGAATCTCCCGCCGGACGCCCTGGCCCTCGCTGCCGATAACCACGGCCATATTCCTCACATCCGCTTTCCGAATGTCCTCCGCGGTGTCCCGCAAAGCCGTGACGGCCAACGGAATCCCTGCCCCCCGGCAGCCGCGCTCCGCCTCCTGCCAGGTACTTACCGTTACCGGGGTGCGGAATACCGCCCCCATGGAAGACCTGACCACCTTATGACTGAAGGGATCGGCGCAGCCCTCCAGGAGTACCACCGGTACATTCCAGGCATCCGCCGTCCGCAATATGGTGCCTACGTTCCCCGGGTCCTGGATGCCGTCCAGCAGCAGCATCCCCTTTTGGGCTGCAAAGGGCTGCTTCGGAGGCATCCTGCACAGGAACACTGCCCCCTGGGGGGTTTCCATCGGCGAAATCGCCTCCATAACCTCTTTGCTGACATAGACTTTCCGGACGGACACCGGCAAATCCACTTCTGCGTTCTCCGTAAAAAAAACCGTGTCCAATCCCGGGCAGAAGCGGATTGCCTCCTGCAAAAGCTTTGTGCCATCGGAAACAAAGAGCCCCGCTTTTTCCCGCTCTTTCCGGGAGGTCAGCAGTTTGCGCACCTGCTGAATGAGCGGGTTTCTCCGGGAGGTGATCCGTTCTTCCGTCATAGCTTCTGTACCTTTTCCAGGGCGATATTATCTCCCAAAACCACCAGGGTATCCCCTTCCCGCACAATGTAGTCCGCAACGGGGGACACATTGGTCTTCCCTGCGTTTTCCACGGCAATGATGTTCACACCCAGCTTGGCCCGAACATTCAGCTCCCGCAGAGATTTTCCGATCCAGCTTCCGGGGGCAGGCACATCCAGAATGCCAAAGTCCTCCGACAGCTCGATGTAATCCAGCACATTGTGGCTGTTCAGGGTCCGGGCCAGCCGCTGGGCATATTCCTGCTCCGGAATGACCACCCGGTCCACGCCCAGCTTTTCCAGCACCTTCCGGTGGGTCTCGTCGTGGGCCTTGCAGACGATGAAGGGAACCTCCAGTTCCTTCAGGTTCATGGTAATCAGCACCGATGCCGCCAGATTGTCGCCAATGGCAATCACGGCGCAGTCCAGGTTCCTTACCCCCAGGGCCCGCAGGACCTCCTTATCCTGGGCGTCGCCCACTACGGCGTGGGTCACATCCCCGGCCACCTGCTGCACCAGGTCCCCTTTAATATCCAGGGCCAGCACCTCCGCCCCCAGCTTGCACAATTGCTTGGCCAGGCTGGAACCAAACCGCCCCAGGCCGATCACAACATAGGATTTCATATCTTTCCTCCTTAACCGATAAGCAGATTGGTCTGGGCATAGCGGAACCGCTCCACCGCCTTGTCTCCCGTCAGGAAGCCCAGGCTGATGGTGAGAATGCCCACGCGGCCAAAATACATATACAGAATAATTAAAAATTGAGCCGGCACACTGAGCCGCAGGGTAGTATTCGCCGTCAGGCCTACCGTGGCCAGGGCCGATATGGACTCATACATGGCATCGGTAAAGCCTACGGGAGAGGTAGCGCAGATAAACACCGCCCCGAACATGGCAAGCAGCAGCATAGCCGAAAACAGGGTCATGGCATCCAGCACCTGGCTGTCCGGAACGGTCCGTTCGAAGGCCCAGACGCTGCTCCGGTTCCGGAGCCGGGACCAGACAAACAGCACCAGCACCACAAAGGTAACGGTTTTCAGACCGCCTGCCGTAGAGCCGGAAGAGCCGCCAATAAGCATAATAATCATGGATACGGCCTTTCCACCCTCGGTCAGGCTACCCTGGTCGATGGCCGCGAAGCCGGCGGTACGCAGAGTAACGGACTGAAACAGGCCATTTAACAGCTTTCCGCCCAGAGACATATTCCCCAGGGTTTCCGGGTTATTCCACTCCAGCAGGCAGGTAAGCGCCCATCCTGCCAGCAGCAGGATTCCTGTGGTAGCCAGCACCAGCCGGGTATATACGGACATCCGGGAAAACGGCTTTTTTTCCGCCAGCTCCTCCCACACAAGGAAGCCCAGGCCGCCGATCACCACCAGCGCCCCCAGGGTCAGCAGCACCACTGGGTCGTTCTGGAAAGTCATCAGGGATGCCCCCGGCTCCAGGAAGCCGAAAATATCAAAGCCCGCGTTGCAGAAAGCGGAAACGGAATGGAATACACCCAGCCACAGAGCCTTTCCCAAGCCAAAGTAGGGTGCAAAATACAGCGCCAAAATCAGCGCCCCCAGGGCCTCGATGGTCAGGCTGCCAAAGATCACCGTCCGCTGGAGCCGGACCACGCCCTCCATATCGTTGAGACTCAGAGCCTGGGCCATGACCATTCTCTGCTTTAAGCCGATGCGCTTCCGGGTGAGAAAGACGAACATGGTGGCAATGGACATAAAGCCCAGGCCGCCGATTTCAATCAGGAGCAACAGCACCGCCTGGCCAAAGGTGGACCACTGGGTATAGGTATCAAAGGGAGTAAGCCCCGTAACGCAGGTGGCTGAGGTGGCCGTAAACAGGGCCCGCAAAAAGTCGCAGCCCCGGCCGTCTCTTGTGGAAACCGGCAGCATCAGAAGGGCGGTACCCAAAAGGATAATCACAAAAAAGGTCATGGCAATAACCTTGGTTGCGCTTAACGGCCTCCCACGCCGGGCAATCATCCGGGACAGTATTTTATCTTTAAAGGACATAAGCCTGCCTTTCTCCCTGGGCTTCAGGGCAACAGGAACAATTTTGTAGAGTTTTTTTCATTATAACAGGGTTTCTCAGTTTTGCAAGGGGGAAAACCGCTTACAGCCCGTTTCCCCGGAGTTCCACAATCTGGTCCCGCAGTACGGCGGCGTACTCGTATTCCATCATCTTGGCCGCCTCCTTCATCTGCTTTTCCAGGCGGGCGATTTCCTTTTCCTTTTCCGCCTTGGTCATCTTTACCCCATTGCGGCCCTTCCGCTCGGCGGTGGGGGAGGAAATTTCAATCAGATCCCGAACGGACTTGATCACCGTCTTGGGCACGATGCCGTGGGCTTTGTTGTAGGCATCCTGCAGCTCTCTTCTCCGGGCGGTTTCGTCCATGGCCACCCGCATAGAGGGGGTCACGGTGTCGGCATACATAATGACCTTGCCGTCGGCATTCCGGGCTGCCCGGCCCATGGTCTGAATTAAGCTGGTCTCGCTGCGAAGAAAGCCTTCTTTATCTGCATCCAGAATGGCCACCAGACTTACTTCCGGCAGGTCCAGGCCCTCCCGCAGCAGGTTGATGCCCACAAGCACATCAAATTTGGCCAGCCGCAGGTCTCTTATAATCTCCATCCGCTCCATGGCGCCGATGTCGGAGTGCATATACCGCACCTTGATGCCCGCCTTTTGCAGGTACACCGTCAGGTCCTCGGCCATCTTCTTGGTGAGCGTCGTTACCAATACCCGCTCCTGCCGGGCGGTCCGGGCATTGATCTCCCCGATCAGATCGTCAATCTGGCCGTCGATGGGCCGTACCTCCACCTGGGGGTCCAGTAAGCCCGTAGGCCTTATCACCTGCTCCACAATCTGGCCGGACCGGGACTTTTCGTATTCCCCGGGGGTGGCCGATACATAAATGACCTGGTTGATCTTCTGGTCGAACTCCCCGAAGTTCAGGGGGCGATTGTCATAAGCAGAAGGCAGGCGGAAGCCATAGTTTACCAGGGCATCCTTCCGGCTCCGGTCCCCGGCGTACATGGCCCGGCACTGGGGCAGGGTCACATGGCTCTCGTCTACAAACATCAGGTAGTCTTCCGGAAAATAGTCCAGGAGCGTCGTCGGCGGGGTCCCCGGGGCCCGGCCCTGGATTACCCGGGAATAGTTCTCGATGCCGCTGCAAAAGCCGATTTCCGTCATCATTTCCAGGTCGTAATTGGTCCGCTGGGCAATGCGCTGAGCTTCGACGAGTTTGTTTTCCGACTGGAATTTTTTTACCTGCTCGTCGCATTCCTTCTGAATTTCCAGCATGGCCCGCTGAAGTTTTTCTTTGGATGCCACATAGTGGCTGGCGGGGTAGATGGCCACATGGTCCACATACCGTTCGGGAAGACCCGATACGGCGTTGATTTCACTGATGCGGTCGATTTCGTCCCCAAAGAACTCCACCCGGATGGCCTTCCCGGACCAGTAGGCAGGATAGACCTCCAGGGTATCCCCCCGGACCCGGAACTTGTTTCGGGAGAAATCAATGTCGTTCCGCTCGTATCGGATTTCCGTCAGCTTTTTGAGAATTTCATCCATGGGCTTCTCCATACCCACCCGCAGGGAAATGACCATGCTTTTATAGTCGATGGGGTCACCCAGGCCATACAGGCAGCTGACGGAAGCCACGATGATTACATCCCGCCGCTCAAACAGGGAGGAGGTGGCGGAGTGCCGCAGGCGGTCGATTTCCTCGTTTACCGCGGAATCCTTTTCAATATAGGTATCCGTATGAGCAATATAGGCCTCCGGCTGGTAATAATCGTAGTAGGAGATAAAGTACTCCACCACGTTGTTGGGGAAAAACTCCCGGAATTCCGAGCACAACTGGGCTGCCAGCGTCTTATTATGGGCTAGAACCAGAGTGGGCCGGTTAAGCTTGGCAATGACGGAGGCCATGGTAAAGGTCTTGCCGGAGCCTGTGACACCCAGAAGGGTCTGCTCCCGCAGGCCCCAGTTGACGCCGTTTGTCAGTGCCTCAATGGCCTCCGGCTGGTCGCCGGAGGGCTTGTATTCCGAAACCAATTCAAAATGATCCACGTTGTCCTCCTTTGCTACAGCAGCAGACATTGGTTAAAGCGGGCATCCGAGGCGGCAATGGATACATAGTCGTCGTCTGCCACAATGATATGGTCCGCCAGCAAAACATCCACAGCCTTCAGCGCCTGGGCGATTTGCCGGGTCACCTGGATGTCCTCCGGAGAGGGCACTGCCAGGCCGCTGGGATGGTTGTGGGCCAGCACCACCGTAGAGGCACCCATGCCAATGGCCGTCTCTACGATTTTCCGGACGGAAATAGCCACGGAATTGGTGCCGCCGGAGCCTACCTCCTTGCAGCACAGCACCTTGCACTTGGCATCCAGGCACAGCAAAAATACCGTCTCCGTCTTCCGGCCAAAGAACCTGGGTACCAGATATTGGGCGCAGCTGTCCAGCGTGGGCAGCACCTTCACATCCTGGGTTCTGTTTACCATATAGCGCCTTGCCAGCTGAGGAATCAGCGTCAGCAGCAGCGCCGCATGATCTCCGATTCCCTCCACCTTCTGAAGCTCCTCCGGGCTTCCCTCCAGCACCTGGCTGAGGCTGCCGAAGTGGTCCAGCAGGCTGTGCGCAAGCGCATTGGTATCCCGGCGGGGAACCGCGTAAAAAAGCAGCAGCTCCAGGGTCTGCACATCCGTAAACCCGTCCAGTCCCCCGTCCGCAAATTGTTTTTTGAGCCTTGCCCTGTGTCCTTCGTGCATCGTTCTCTCCTTTTGCGGAAATCTCTCTTGCTATTTTTCTATAAATCAGATAAAATAATGTTACGCATAAATTGTCGAAAAAGTAGGGGGAAGTTTTCCCCGTTTCTGCGCAAACTAACCTCAGCCCGTATCAGGAGGAACCTCATGGAGAATCCAAATACCGACCTTATTCATCTGATCCCGGCCCCCTGCTTTTGTGTTCAGGAAGGCCGCATCGCCTTATGCAACCCGGCAGCCCAGGGGCTTATGCTGCCCATTGGAAGCGCCGTTGTCCCGCTGCTTGCAACAGGTACAGAGGAATACGCATCCTTTCGGGGGGGCAGTCTCTACCTGACCCTGAATATTGGCGGGACCGTTTTTGGCGCCAGCGTAGAGCGCAGAGAAAATACCGACTATTTTCTTCTGGAACAGGAGGGCTGGAATCAGGACCTGACCGCCCTGGCCCTGGCCGCCCGGGATCTGCGCAGTCCCCTTTCCGGCCTGTGCGCCACGGCTGAAGCCCTTACTGAAAAGGGTGCCGCAGAAGCACCCGGATTAAACAGGAGCCTGGCCCGGATGCTCCGGGTGGTAGGCAATATGTCTGCCGCCGCCGGCTCCGATTTTCACCCCGAGCTGCTGGATATCTGTGCCCTATTCCGGGAAATTTGCGAAAAAGCCGCCGCTCAGCTGGAAACCGTTCCAAGATACCTGCGGTATCAGGTCCCCGAGGGGGCCATTTATACCCTGGCAGATCCGCAGATGGTGGAGCGGGCCCTGCTGAATCTGCTGTCCAATGCCGCCAAGTTTACCTCTCCCGACGACACCGTTTTCTGCAGCCTGACAAGAACCGGAAGGCTGCTGTGCCTGACCGTACAGGACCCGGGCGCAGGCATCCCGGAAGCCCTCCGGGGCAGCCTCTTCCGCCGGTATCTGCGGCAGCCCACCGTCGAGGACGGGCGCTATGGCATCGGCTTGGGGCTGGTACTGGTCCGTTCCGCCGCCACCCGCCATGGGGGCACCGTGCTTATCGACAGTCCCGGCTCTACCGGCACCCGGGTAACCATGACCCTGGAAATACGCCAGGATATTCCAAAGCGTCTCCGCTCCCCATTCCTGCGGGTGGACTACTCCGGCGAACGGGACCACGGCCTCATCGAACTTTCCGATGTTTTGCCTGCGGAGTGCTACCGCAGCTTTTGAAACCGGGAGAGAAATTCCTCCCTCCGGACCAATGCCAGACCGTTGTCCTCCTCCCCCAGCAGAAGCAGCACCTCCCCAGGGGCAATCTGAAACAGCTCCAGAGCCTTCCTGGGCAGCACCAGCTCCCCCTCCGGGCCCACCGTCAGGGTTCCAAAGCAGTGCTTCCCTTTGGGCGGAATGGGCAGCCCCTGTTCTCCCGCACTGTAGCGGACCAGGTTGTCCAGGGTTACCCCATAAAAGTCCGCCAGCGCCAGGCAGTTCCCCAGGTCCGGCACAGATTCCCCGGTCTCCCATTTGGAAAGCGCCTGCCGGGATACGCCAATGGCAAAGGCCGCTTGCTCCTGGGTCAGCTTCCTCCGCTTGCGAAGCTCCAACAGATTCTGGGAAAGCATCCCCATCCCCCCTTTTGGCATCCATTATACCGGCCTTCCTTTCAAAATGCAACTGCCGCAAACATTTTTACTGTTCCAATGCCCACACAAGCTGGTGGACATTTTTTCTTTCCGGCAATAAAATAGGCGCATAAAGAAAGGAGGCCTTTCCATGCGCCGACCCTATTTGGACAACATCCGCTGGACTACCCAGCTTCTTGTGGTTATCTACCATGTGCTCTTCCTTTACAGCGCCATCGAGCCGGAACTGGGCCTGGGACCCTTTGCCCCGCAGCAGTACCAGGAAGCCTTTCAATACCTGGTGTACCCCTGGTTCATGGCACTGCTGTTTGTGGTATCCGGGGCTTCCTCCCGGCTCTTCCTGGAAACGCATTCGGAAAAGGAATACGTTCGTGCCCGGACAAGAAAGCTCCTGGTGCCTTCCACACTGGGAATCCTGGCCTTTCAGTGGCTTCAGGGTCTGGTCAATATGCGTATCTCCGGCGGGGGCTTTGATGGCCTGCCGCTGGCCGCACGAATTCTCATCACCCTGGCCAGCAGCCAGGGGGTATTGTGGTTTTTGCAGCTTTGCTGGATTTACTCCATGCTCCTGCTGCCGGTGCGAAAGCTGGAGCAGAACCGGCTGTATCGGTTCTGCGAAAAAATGCCGGTCTGGGGGATGCTGCTTCTGGTATTCCCTCTTTGGGGCAGCGCGCAGATTTTAAATGTGCCCATGGTCACGGTGTACCGGGTTGGTATTTATGGCCTGTGCTTCTTCCTGGGGTACTTTCTTTTTTCCCAGGAAGCGGTAACCGCGCGGCTGGAACGCTTCTGGCTTCCCCTATCCCTCGGAGCCGCCGGGCTGTTTGTAGCCTTTTTGCTGGCCTTCTGGGGCCAGCCCTATGCCCATCACCAGGTGCTGGATACCTTTTTGTGCAATGCCTACGCCTGGGTCAGCATTTTGGCCGTCTTTGCCGCCATGAAGCGCTTTGGAAACCGCGTCACCCCCTTCTCCGCCTGGATGAACAGCTGGTGCTGGGGGCTTTACCTGTTCCATTACTTAGGTATTTCTGCCTGCGGATATTTTTTAAGCACTCTGGGCATCCATACGCCCTGGCTGTGCTATCCCCTGACCGCCCTGTCCGGCCTTCTGGGTGCCTGGGTGCTGTACCGGATCATAGGGCGCATCCCCATTCTCCGCTGGTGCGTGCTTGGGATGAAATAAGCACCGCTTCCATACACAGCTAGCCCCCTGCGGTGCGTCCGCAGGGGGGATTTCTTACTCCAGGTATTTCTTCAAATACTGCCCCGTGTAGCTCTCCGGGATCCCCGCTACCTCTTCCGGGGTGCCGGTGGCCACGATGGTGCCGCCGCCGTCGCCGCCCTCGGGGCCCAGGTCGATGAGATAATCCGCGGTTTTGATGAGGTCCAGGTTGTGCTCAATAACCAGCACCGTATTTCCCGCGTCCACCAGCTTGTTTAGGACTTCAATCAGCCGGTGCACATCCGCCGCATGGAGGCCGGTGGTAGGCTCATCCAGGATATAAATGGTCCGTCCCGTGGCCGTCCGGCTCAGCTCCGTGGCCAGCTTCACCCGCTGGGCTTCGCCGCCGGACAGGGTGGTGCTGGCCTGGCCCAGCTTGATATAGCCCAGGCCCACCTCGCAGAGCATTTGGGCCTTTCTGCGGATCTTGGGCAGGTTCTCAAAAAAGGCCACCGCCTCTTCGCAGGTCATGTCCAGCACCTGGGCAATGTTCTTGCCCTTGTACAGCACTTCCAGTGTCTCCCGGTTGTACCGGGCGCCGTGGCAGACCTCGCAGGGCACATACACATCCGCCAAAAAGTGCATTTCGATCTTTACCAGGCCGTCGCCGGAACAGGCCTCACACCGGCCGCCCTTGACGTTAAAGCTGAACCGGCCCGGGCCGTAGCCCCGCATTTTTGCATCCGCCGTAGAGGCGAACAGATCCCGGATGTCGTTGAAAAGCCCGGTGTAGGTAGCCGGGTTGGACCGGGGGGTCCGCCCGATGGGGCTTTGGTCAATATCAATGACCTTGTCCAGGTTCTCCAGCCCCTCTACGCACTTGCAGGCGCCGGGGCGGCACCGGGCATGGTTCAGCTTGGAAAGCAGGGTCTTATTCAGGACCTCATTCACCAGGCTGGACTTTCCGGAGCCGGAGACGCCGGTGACGCAGGTAAAGGTCCCCAGAGGGATCTGGATATCCACATTTTTCAGGTTGTTTTCGCTGGCCCCCCGGACGGTCAAAAACTTCCCGTTGCCGGGCCGCCTCGTTTCCGGCACCTGAATTTTTTTCTTTCCGGAGAGATACTGGCCCGTAACGGACTCCGGGCAGTCCAGAATCTCCTGTAGAGTCCCCGCCGCCACGATATTTCCGCCGTGGCTTCCGGCGCCGGGGCCCACATCTACAATATAATCTGCCGCCCGCATGGTGTCCTCGTCGTGCTCCACCACAATCAGGGTGTTGCCCAGGTCCCGCAGGTGCTTTAGAGTGGCCAATAGCTTATCGTTGTCACGCTGGTGCAGGCCAATGGATGGCTCGTCCAGAATATACAGAACCCCCATCAAAGAGGAGCCGATTTGGGTGGCAAGCCGAATTCTCTGGCTTTCGCCGCCGGACAGAGTCCCCGCTCCCCGGGACAGGGTCAGATAGCTCAGGCCCACATCCGTCAGGAACCGGAGCCGGGAGACGATCTCCCGGATGATCTGCTGGGCCACCGCCGCCATGTTGCCCTCCAGGTGCAGGTTCTCCATAAACTTCAATTCCTGGACCACGCTCATGCGGCAGAACTCCATAATGTTGAGCCCCCCGACGGTTACCGCCAGGGCCAGCTCGTTTAACCGGTCCCCGTGGCACCTGGGGCAGGGGGCGGTGGCCATACACTCCTCCAGCTCCTTCCGGGCGGAGTCCGACTGGGTCTCCCGGTACCGCCGGGAGATGTTGTTGAGGATCCCCTCAAAGGGCTGCTCCAAAACGCCCATGCCGTTGCCCCGGTTGTAGGTCATCCGCAGCTTTTCCGTGCCGGTGCCGTAGAGGATCACCTTCATGGCATCCTTGGAAAGGTTCTTCACAGGCTCTGTTAAAGAAAAATGATATTTCTGGGACAGGGCCTCAAAGTACATCCGGAAAATGGAATCCGTCCGGGCGCTCTGCCAGCCGGAGGCCTGGATGGCCCCATCGAAAATGGACTTCTCCTTATCCGGGATCACCAGGTCCTCGTCGGCGATGAGCTGGAAGCCCAGGCCCGTGCAGCTGGGGCAGGCCCCGTTGGGGTTGTTGAAGGAGAACATCCGGGGCTCCAGCTCCGTCAGGCTGATGCCGCAGTCCTCACAGGCGTAGTTCTGGGAGAAGCTCAGCTCCCGGTCCTCTTTAGGCAGCTGGATGATGACGAGGCCCCCGGAATGGGCGCAGGCGGTTTCGATGGAGTCCGTCAGGCGGCGGCGCAGGCCCTCCTTTAATACCAGCCGGTCCACCACCAGCTCGATGGAGTGCTTCTTGTTCTTTTCCAGCTTGATTTCTTCCGTCAGGTCGTACAGGATGCCGTCTACCCGCACCCGGGCAAAGCCCTGCTTCCGGGCGTCCTCAAACACCTTAGCGTGCTCACCCTTCTTCCCCCGGATCACGGGAGACAGGACCACAAACCGGGTGCCCTCCCCCAAAGCCTCCACCCGGTCCACGATCTGGTCGATGGTCTGGCGGCGGATCTCCTTACCGCACTTGGGGCAATGGGGAATGCCCACCCGGGCCCAGAGGAGCCGGAGATAGTCGTAAATTTCCGTCACCGTGCCTACGGTAGACCGGGGGCTTTTGGAGGTGGTTTTCTGATCGATGGAAATGGCCGGGGACAGGCCGTCGATGGAATCCACATCCGGCTTGTCCATCTGCCCCAAAAACTGCCGGGCATAGGAGCTCAGGCTCTCCACATACCGCCGCTGGCCCTCGGCATAAATGGTATCAAAGGCCAGGCTGGATTTTCCGGAGCCGCTCAGGCCCGTAAATACCACCATTTTGTCCCGGGGAATGGTCACATCCACATTTTTCAGGTTATTTTCCCGTGCCCCCCGGACGATGATCTTGTCGTTCATAGGTTACCCTCTCTGGTGCTTGGTTTCGAATTTTGCAGCTGCTATTATACCACAGGGACGCAAATGTTACAAGTGGTTTTTCAAACATAATTTCGGGTAAAGTGGGGATGCGGTTCCGCGATTGTCCCGACAAATGGGGATTTGACGGGGTAAACGGTAGGTACCGGCGGCAAGCTCTTCCCCCCTCCTGCATGGAGGGGGAATGGGGATTTTTCCCGCAGGCGGACACCATTCAACTAACCCCACAAATCCCTATTTAGCAGCGCAGCCGGACCATTCCTTTCTTGATTTTTGCCTGTAATCCTGTATAATATTCCTAGAATCTTACACCTTCCCTTTGAAAGGAACATTTTACGATATGCAAAGAAAAATCCCCCCGTATATAAAGGCGTGCCTGCTGTCTACCCTTCTGTTTGGCGTTTTGGCCCACGGCATGGCGCTGACCACCCAGTTTGCCATGGCCGACGGGGCCCATTATCTTTTCTCCGTAGGTGCCGCCACCGGCTCCGGGCGGTGGTTTTTGGGGCTGTTGGGGGCGGTGGTCCGGGGGATATTCGGCTCCCCCAATTTTAGTCTGCCCCTGTGGAGCGGCCTGATCACATTTGTTTTCGCGGGGCTCTGCGCCTGTACCCTGGCATCCTGGCTGGGCCTTCAAAAAACAAGCAGCCAGGTATTGCTCAGCGGTCTTGTCACCGTGTTTCCCGTGATGTCCGGCCTGTTCTTTTATAATTTCACCGCCCCCTACTATCTGTTTGGCCTGTGGCTGGTGCTGCTGGGCGGGAAGGAAATGTGCTTGCATCGGGGCATCAAGCCCTTTGGGGTGTCTGTTATTCTGGTCTGCCTGGGGCTGGGCATTTATCAGGCGTTTCTGCCCCTGTTTCTCAGTCTGCTGCTCATTTATTTTCTAAAGGGACTGCTCGATCGAGAACAATGGGCCTTTTCTGCGCTTCTTAAAGAGATTCTGTGGTATTGCCTGGGCTGTATCGTGATTGCGGCTGTCTACCTTGCCAGCGTCAAGCTGTCTACCTCCCTTCTCCACGATTCCCTTACCGATTACAAAGGGATCTCCACCATGGGTTCCGCCACCCTTTCCCAGTACCTGCAGCGGGTCAAGCTGGCGATTTACCTCTTCTTCTTTCCCGAAAAGGCGGACCGATATGCGTTCCTCCTGCCCTATCGGCTTCTGGACTGCTACCGGCTGGCCCTGCTGGGCATCGGCATTTGGGGGCTTTGGCTGGTGCTCCGGTTTGCAAGGCAGTTTCCCCTCAAGGCCGTTGCCGCCCTGCTGGCTTTTGCCTGCTTCCCCCTGGCGGTCAACTTTATCTATGTGGTCTGCGCCCAGGAGGATGTGTACAACCTGATGCTCTTTGGCCTCCTGGCCCCCTTCTTATTGGTTCTGTGCATTTCGGAATGGCTGCCCCGTCCAAATCTTCAAAAGGCAGCCGCCGCCCTGCTCGCCGTCTTCTGCCTGTTCTGCGTCCGCACGGACAACGCCACCTACGCCCGGGGACAGCTGATTCAGGAGCGGTCAATCTCCTATTTTACCTCTATGGCGGCCGCCATCAAGTCCACCCCCGGTTACACCGCCTCCACCCCGGTGGCTCTTGTGGGAGACACCTTCCATGCCATGGATCCCACCTTCCGCAGCATTGAGGGTTACAGCGCCATCAGTATGGCCCCCCTGCCCTACGATGCCTCTCCTTTCAGCATCGGCTACTCCTGGCAGGATTTTCTCACCCTCTGGTGCGGCTTTACGCCGCCTTATGTGGACGGCAGCAATTACGAAAACCTGCCGGAGGTACAGGCCATGCCCTGCTATCCGGATAAGGGATCCATCGCATTGGTAAACGGGGCCGTTGTTGTAAAATTACGGCCAGCATAATTCTTCGGATTTCGTACTTTGTTCACATTTTATTCTTCTTTTTAGATTACTTTATATCTATATTTTTATCTTTCAGGAAGGGGCTTTTCACTGTGGAATTTATCAATCTTTTCATTCTGCCTGTGGTGGTATCCGAAGCCGTAAGCCGCTGTATGAGGCAGAACCTAAAAAACACATGGGACCGTCTTTTTTATTACGGCTGGAATATTCTGCTGTGCCTGTGGAGCGGACATTTTATTACCTCTGCCATTCAGTCTCTCCTTTTAAAGGAGATTCCAACGGACTCCATCAGCTACTCCATGCTTATGGCTGCCTTCTATAGCGTCGTATGCTTCCTTGCCAACTTGATTCTCAAAAACATTTCTCTGAAGGTCGAATATCGCTCATGAAAACAAAAAATACAGGCCGCAAGCCTTCGTTCTTTCTCATTCTGGCCTGGGTCATTTTTGTGCTCAGCCTAACCCTATCTGTAGTTGCCATTTGGGTCTTCAAAACCTTTCATGTAGAACTGGCTGAAATGATGTTCACCATTCGCGCCCCCCTTACGGGTGTCAATGGGGATTTGGTATCCAGTGCGCTTCTCTTTTGTCTGCCAAAGCTCTTGATTGGTTTGCTATGCTTTACAGCGCTTACCTTTTTTGTCCAAAAATGGAACCGGGTCTCCTTCTGGCTTAATATCAGACTTTGGAAGAAATGTTTCTCCCTTTCTTCCCGTGCATTGAGTCGTGTGCTGGTTGGCAGCGTCAGTCTAGGGACCCTGCTGATGACCTGCTATTATGTGCAGGCCACCTACAATGTCGTTGATTATGTCAAAGTCAATCTATCCAGGACAAACATTTATGACGACTACTATGTGATGCCCAGCGATGTGGAAATCGTCGCAAATACAAAGCGGAACTTACTCTGTATCTACCTGGAAAGCATGGAAACAACCTTTGCGGACGAAGCCCATGGCGGTGCCAACACGCAGAACTACATTCCCTACCTGACGGAGCTTGCCTTGGAAAACACCTCCTTCGGCTCCAGCGATTCCGTTCTTGGCGGTGCCCGAAATCTTCCCAACACTGCCTGGACATTTTCCGCTTTGGTTGGCAGCACCTCCGGCATTCCCTTTAACTTTCCTCTGAACAATAACGACCTGACATTCTACGGCAGCTTTGCTGAAAAGCTGCAAACTCTGGGAAAAATTCTGGATGAAAACGGTTACAATCAGGAATTCATGTGCGGATCCGATGCAACCTTCGGCGGCCGCGGGCAATACTTTTCCCAGCATGGGAATTATGAAATCTATGACCTTTACACAGCCCGCAAGAAGGGTACTGTTCCACCGGATTACTTCGTTTGGTGGGGATTTGAGGATCAAAAGTTGTTTCAAATTGCCCAGAATGAGCTGCTCCGGCTTTCCAGTCTGGACGAACCCTTCAATCTGACCATGCTGACTGTAGATACGCACCCCTCTCACGGCTATATCTGCGAAAACTGTGAGCCGGAGAAATTCAACGGCGAGGTGCTCCCCACCGTTCTGGACTGCACAAACCGCCAGCTTCAGGAATTCCTCACCTGGTGCAGCCAGCAGCCCTTCTACGAAAACACCACCATCGTTCTTTTGGGCGACCACACCCGGATGGAAACTGACCTAGTAGAAGGCGTCCCTTCTGAAAACCGCAGAATCTACAACTGCATCCTGAACGCCGCCAAGACCCCGGTGCTGCCCACCGAGGGCCGGCAGTTCACCCAGCTGGATATGTTCCCCACCATTCTGTCTGCCATGGGCTTTGAGATCCCCGGCAACCGGCTTGGTATGGGTGTGGACCTGTTCTCCGATGCCCCCACTCTTCTGGAGGAGCTGGGCTACGACTACCTGAGCACAGAGCTGCAAAAACAATCCACCTTCTACAAAGAAAACTTCTATTAAGGCATAAAAAACCGGCCCGAGCAACGCCTGCTCGGGCCGACTTATTTTACTCATTCTCCTTCAAAAGATCCGCCAATGTGATCCCTTCGAAGAAGTCATTAATCATCTTGTCCAGCTTGTCCCACATGGGCCTTGTCTCGCAGCAGGCGCTGCGGGAGCAGGCAGAGGGGCCCTCCGCGGTGCAGGACACCACAGCCAGGCCGCCCTCGGTAAGCTTCAGGATGCTGCCCACGGTGTATTCCTCCGGCTTCCGGTTCAGGCGATAGCCGCCGCCTTTGCCGTGGAGGGCATCTACCAGGCCGCCCTTGCTGAGCTGGGTCATAATGGATTCCAGATACTTGAGGGAAATGCCCTCTTCCTCCGCAATCTCCTTAATGGGGATGTACTCTTCCCCGCCCCGCTGGGCTAAACTCAGCATAACCCGCAGGGCATAGCGTCCTTTGGTGGATACGATCATATCATTCGCAGTGGTCGCAATGCTCGCAGTCCGGGAAGTCCTTCTCGTCGTAGGGCAGGCCGGAGCGGTCATAGTAGTCCTTCAGGGCCTTCTTGATGGCCTCTTCCGCCAGGACGGAGCAATGCAGCTTGTGGGCGGGCAGGCCGTCCAGGGCCTCAGCAACGGCCTTATTGGTCAGGGCCATGGCCTCGTGGATGGACTTGCCCTTGATCATCTCGGTGGCCATGGAAGAAGAGGCAATGGCGCTGCCGCAGCCGAAGGTCTCGAACTTCACATCCTTGATGATTTCGTCCTCGATTTTCAGGTAGATCTTCATGATGTCGCCGCACTTGGCGTTGCCAACCTCGCCTACGCCGTTGGCATCCTCAATGACGCCAACATTCCGGGGATGGGTGAAATGATCCATAACTTTTTCACTGTAAAGTGCCATTTTTTGTTTCCTCCAAATTACAGAATATATTCTCTCTTACCGGTCTGCAGGTCTCTCCACACGGGGGACATACCCCGCAGGTACTCCACCACTTCGGGAACGGCCTTCAGAATGTAGTCCACTTCCTCCATGGTGTTCCACTCGCACAGGCTCAGGCGCAGGGAGCCGTGGGCCACATCGTGGACCCGGCCGATGGCCAGCAGCACATGGCTGGGATCCAGGGAGCCGGAGGTGCAGGCGGAACCGGAGGAGGCGCAGATGCCCTTCTGGTCCAGCAGCAGCAGCAGGCTCTCGCCCTCGATGCCCTCAAAGCAGAAGCTCACGTTGCCGGGGAGCCGGTTTTTCAAATCACCGTTCACGGCGCTGTGGGGGATCTTGCTTAGGCCCTCGATCAGCTTGTCCCGCATGGCGGAGACCTTGGCGGCGTTCTCGTCGATGTGGTCGCAGGCTTCCTTCATGGCAGCAGCCATGCCGCAGATGGCGGGGATATTCTCGGTACCTGCCCGCTTGCCCCGCTCCTGGGCGCCGCCCTCAATGATGTTCACCAGGGGGAAGCCCTTCCGGACATACAGGGCGCCAATGCCCTTGGGGCCGTGGAACTTGTGGCCGGACAGGCTCAGCATATCGATGTTCTGTTCCTTCACGTTGATGTGGACATGGCCCACGGCCTGAACGGCATCGGTGTGGAAGGGCACACCGGCGGCCTTACAAACGGCGCCGATCTCCGCAATGGGCAGAATGGAGCCGATCTCGTTGTTGGCATACATGGTGGTCACCAGGCAGGTATCGGGGCGGATGGCATCCTTCACCTGCTGGGCGGTGATGTTGTGGCCCTGGCGTACATCCAGCAGCTCCACCTCAAAGCCTTCCTTTTCCAGCTTCTTCAGGGTGTGCAGCACGGCATGATGCTCAAAGGCAGTGGAAATGATGTGCTTCTTCCCCTTCTTCTCCCCCAGCCGGGCGGCGGAAATGATGGCTTGGTTGTCGGCCTCGGATCCGCCGGAGGTGAAGATGATCTCCCGGGGCTCGCAGCCCAGGCACTGGGCCACGGTCTCCCGGGCGGCGTCCAGAGCCTCCTTGGCCCGCTGGCCTACGGAGTGCAGGCTGGAAGGGTTGCCGTAAATGGTGGTCATATAGGGCAGCATGGCATCGATGGCCGTCTGGCTCATCTTGGTGGTTGCCGCATTGTCCGCGTAAACAGTCATAAATGAAAAACCTCCTATGGTTCCTGGAGACACAGTCTCCCTACTATCTCGGTAGGGAGCATACCATATTTTACCTACCTTGTCAATAGGCAGATGTAAATTGTTAGCACTGATTGACTGAGATTGCCAAAAAAGGTTACAGGAAGCCTTCAATGGCCCTTGCCGCCTGCTCCAATCCTTCCTGGTCCGCCGGGGTGAATCTACCAAAATGGGGGCTGTCCATATCCAATACGCCCCAGAGCTCTCCGTTTTTCCACAGGGGAACGACGATTTCCGAGTTGGATGCCCCGTCGCAGGCAATGTGCCCGGGGAATTCATGGACATTTTCCACCCTGAGGGTCTTCCCCTGCTCCGCCGCCCCGCCGCAAACGCCTTTGCCCACAGGGATACGAATACAGGCCGGCTTCCCCTGGAAGGGCCCCAGCACCAGGGCCCCGTCTGTCATGCAGTAAAACCCCGCCCAGTTCAGCCCCGGCACACTCTGCCAAAGAAGGGCCGATACATTGGCCAGGTTGGCGGTAAGGTAGGGCACATCCTCGGTAAGGGATTTGATCTGCTGGGTGAGGGCCAGGTAATCGGTTGTAAAGTTGTTCATAGAGACTCCTTCTGTAATTTAATAAATGGGGAGTTGTGGGGGTAAATGGTAGGCACCGGCGGGCGGGAGAAATCCCCTTGCCCCCTCCTGCATGGAGGGGCAAGAGGAGGGCCTGTACGTTCATCCGTGGGATAGTCCCCACAAACTCTTATTCATCATACCACACATTTCCAATTTTTTCCACATTTCCCTCCCTCGCCCAGAATTTTCGACTTTTTCAGCGGTTAAAGCCAAACCACCGCGGCATATTAACAAGGCGGAGAAAGAAAGGAGGGCAACGCATGAAGCGAAAATTAAGCAGCATTTTCTTGTTGTTATTTGTATTTATCCTGCCGTTTTCTGCACAGGCGGCGGATATGCTGGTTCCCGTAGGGACCCTGGTGGGGCTGGAAATTCGCAGCGGCACCGTCACCGTGGCAGCCTTTGACGATCTGTACGGCGCAAACGCCAAGGCCGCCGGGCTGCGGATCGGAGATGAGGTCTGCTCCGTCAACGGCAAGCCCATTACGGAGGCGGACCAGGTATCCAAAGCCCTGGAAAACAGCACCGGGACCGCCACGCTGGGCGTCCGGCGGGGCAGCAAGGATATGACCCTGGAAATTCAGCCTCAAGCGCAAAACGGGCGGCCCCTGCTGGGGGTCTACCTGCGCCAGGGGATCACCGGCATCGGCACCGTCACCTGGTACGATCCGGAAAGCAATACCTTCGGCGCCCTGGGCCACGGGGTCAGCACCGGCAAAGACTGTCTTCTGCCCCTGAAAAGCGGCAGCATCTACCCCGCCCAGCCGGTAGCCGCCCAAATGGGAAAATCCGGCACCCCCGGTCTCTTAAAAGGCAAAGCCACCTCGGAAATTCCCCTGGGCACCATCACCTGCAATACTCCCCAGGGCATCCTGGGAAAATGTGCCCAAGGCTTCCCCGGCCGCGCCCTGCCTGTAGGAAGCTGGGAGTCTTTACGCACCGGCAGCGCCACCATCCTCGCCTCCGTCCGGGAGGGCCCACCCAAGGAGTATTCTGTGGAAATTCTGAAATTATATCCAAAAGACCGGCAAACCTATCGGAATATGCTTCTAAAGGTCACCGACCCGGAGCTGCTCAAATGCACCGGCGGCATTGTGCAAGGGATGTCGGGCTCGCCCATCCTCCAGGACGGAAAACTGGTCGGGGCGGTGACCCATGTTCTCGTCAACGATCCAACTTGTGGATATGGGATTTTTATTGAAAATATGCTCCAGGCAGGATGAACAACCGGCGCTCTTGGAAGGTTTTCCGAGAGCGCCGGTTCTATAAACTGGAATTTGACTTAATATCCATGATCAACATGTTGCCATTGTCCGCCATTTGTTCTAACTAAAATCCAATTCCAACCATTGTATGTACTATTTGGATTCAAAGAACCATCTCCTCCAGATGAATCAACATCGAATGTAGACTGCAAAACAATGACTTCATCTGCATTGTTCCTATCTGCCCAATCTTGATGGTCTTTAGAACTGTCATCTCCTGCATAATAAATCTCTGTAAGAGTACATCCTTTCCAATCGTTCTTAAATTCTTTTTTTATGGTGTCAATAGCAGCGTTAATATCCTCTTCTGAATAAATTTCAGAATCTACATTATGCGTATTAACTTTACTGACATTTCCACCACAAGCACTCAAACTACATACAAGCAGAATACATAGCATTATATATACAATCTTCTTCATACAAGGCCTCCATAAATTTTGTTTTAGAATTTACCATCTCTGCAAATTTCGTTTTATGAATACAGGGATGGCAAGTGACATTCCTGTGCAATTATTCCTTTTGAATCCGTTTTTCAATGTCTTCAATCGATGGCAGTTGCCGTTGCAGTTCTTCCGGCAGGCTGTTGGTTACTTTATACGCACTGACGCCCATGGGCTTGGACATATCCTTGAGTGCATATTCCGCCACCAGGTCATTTTTGCTCTTACACAGCAGCAAGCCAATAGAGGGATGATCATTTTCTTTTTTTAGAATCCCATCTACCGCTGAAAGATAGAAATTCAGCTGCCCAGCATATTCCGGCTTGAATTCACCGGTTTTCAGTTCGATCACCACATAACAGCGAAGATTCAGATTGTAAAACAGCAAATCAATGTAAAAATCATCTCCACCCACATTCAGGTGATATTGGTTCCCAAGAAAAGCAAATCCCGTCCCCAATTCCAGCAGGAGCTTTGTAACATCTTTCACAAGCGCCTGCTCAATATCCCGTTCCACCATATCTTCTTTAAACGGGATAAAGTCAAACACATAGGGGTCTTTCATCGTCTGTGCGGCAAGCTCACTTTGCGGGGAGGGTAAGCGTTCTTCAAAATTTGCTATTTTCTTAGCCAGCGCTTGGCGTTGATAGAGCCCTATCTCAATTTGGTGTACCAAAACATTGCGTGACCACCCGTTCCCAGCTGCTTTATTGGCATACCAAATGTGCTCCTCCGCTGTCCTCACCTTATCCATCAATGCAATGTGATGATACCACGTTATTTGTGCAAGCGCCGCTTGCACAATTTCGAAGTTCGGAAAACGGAGCGCAAATTTCGCCATATACTTGAGATTTCGCACCGAATACCCTTTTGCTTCCGGGAATGCCAGCCTAATGTCTGTAGCAAGGTTCTCAATAAATTTATTTCCCCAGGTTTTATGCTCGTTGATGGCTGACCCAATGTCGTAGTACAGGCATATCAGTTCCCTGTTGACATTCAACGCTGCCCTATATTGCGCACTTTGGATTTCCTGCTTGATATTCTGTACCAAATCCAAGTACTCGCCACTGTTCATCAGCATTTGCAAATCCTCCATTCTCATGAAATGAAACGCACCTTTTTCTCCGAATATTTTACCATACAGCGCAAAAGAAAGCAATTGGCTTTCAACAGCACAAATGAAAAGGCTATACAAACATGTCGTGTTGTCCATAATGACAATCACTCGTGTCCGGCAGTCCCATTTTGCAGGACGGCAAGCTCATCGGCGCCGTGACCCATGTGCTGGTGAACGATCCGACGGCGGGGTACGGGATCTTTATCGAGAATATGCTGGAGGCGGCGGGGTAAAAAACAGCTCTCCCGGAGAGGTTTTCCGGGAGAGCTAGTCGATAAACCGGAAGTTATATATGTCTTTGCAAATATACCATATCCATTAGTTGTACTCCGCCCTCATAAATTGGGTGGTCATAATTGTCAGTAAAGAAATTGGGGATCCTGTGAGAACGAACAAATCCACATTTTTCATAAAATGGTATCGTCAATGGACTGTCACCTGTTCCAACTTGCAAAACAGAATATTCATCTGCATATTTACTGGCAAGAAAATCAATTAGTGCTTTGCCATAGCCCTTTCCCTGATTTTCCGGATCGACTGCGATATTCTTAATTTCAAGTATTTCGTTACCTTCATCGGTGACAACACATTCAGCTTTTACATCATTGTCTTCAAGCACATACATAGTTCCTTTTTCAAGATAGCGATCAACCATGCTCTCCTGTTCATCAGCTAATAACAATAATGATATAAACCGCTTTTTATTCTCGTTCACTTCTCGGATTTTCATATCCATTACTCCGTCAAATTGGAATTTATGTCAATGCGAACTCAATCTCATCAAGTTTATTTGTTATTGCGTTCTTTCTCCCTGTCTCCTTAAAGCC
>CAKTHQ010000019.1 GCA_934565415.1 uncultured Oscillospiraceae bacterium | reverse complement strand
GCGCTGCGGCTGGAACTGAAAAAGGACGAGAGCAAGCGCATGGACATTGACGATTTTCTTGAAACGGTACGGCGGTATACGGACGCGACCACCATTACAAAGCGGATGGTTGTAGAGCTGATCGACCATATTGAGGTGTACCACGCTGAAAAGCAGGACGGCGTTACCAACCAGCGCGTCGTTATTCACTATAACTGCATCGGCGCTTTCGATGTGCCGGATCGCCGGAAGATCCCGGAGGCCGACATTATCATGGAAACGAGAAAAGGCGTAGCACTCAGCTACGCCCCGGAACAGGTTGCGGTATAGGAGGTACGACACGATGAAAGCCTATTTCTATTGCCGCGTCGCTCACGATGATAGCTTTTCTTTGGAACGGCAGGCCGAGGAGCTTCGCCGCTATGCGGAACAAGCCGGGTACACCATCGTTGGTGCTGCCGCCGAGCATGGCTCTGGAATGACCCTTGACCGTCCGGCTCTGCAAGAAGTGATGGAGGCCGTTCTTGCCGGAAAGGTGGATATGGTGCTGATAAGCAGCCTTGACCGTATAGGGCGGGATTGGGGCATGACAAAGCAGTACATCGACCTGCTGACCGAGCATAAGGTCAAGCTGCTGTGTCTGCGGGAACGGGTGAGCATCGACAGCTCCAACTTTTCACCATTTTCTACATAAAAAAGCAGAGTGTCCATTACAGGATACTCAGATCCTATAAGGACACTCTGCATGGTCGGAGTGGCGGGATTCGAACCCGCGGCCTCTTGGACCCGAACCAAGCGCGATACCAAGCTTCGCCACACCCCGTTAGCTTTGCTATTGTATCCAAAAAGGAAGCTCCTGTCAAGGGGGCAGTCCTGTTTTTGAAAAAATAATGGAAAACGCTTGCTTTCTGGTCCTCTTTCCCCTATACTGATGGTAGTTTCCGAGTAAAACTGTATTAGAGGAGTGGAGCACTATGAGAATCGTGTTTTTGATCCTCAGTGTGGTCACTGCGGTGATTGGGCTGTGGGATGTGGCGGAGGACATTGTGGCCGGGGCCTTTGACGGGTCGTCGGTGGTTTGGCTTATTGGTATGGGGCTGCTTACTGGGCTATTCGCCTTCCTTTCCTGGTTCTTTGACGGGAAATCTCCTGCATCTCAGATTGCGGAGCAGACGAAGGCCGTTGTGGAGCAGGAGAAGGAAAAAGCATCCGCTTACAAGAGCTATTCACCGGAAGTCAAATGGCGCATTTGGAAGTTCCGGCTTTTGGGTACCGGGGTTATGGCCTTGGCAATCTGGATGTGTGTGGCCGGAAATTGGGAGACTGTGCCTGTCAGCATTGGCACCGTGGTGCTGATTCTGGGCCTTGCCATGTTCAATATGGGCTCCCCGGCGGATTACAATGCCATGGTGGATGGCTGCGGGATGATTGCCATGGACAAGCCCAGAAAAATTGAGGAATTCTACGAGGCCTATAAGGATCTGCCTACTCCTTTGGGCTCCGGCTGGCTGGGGAAATTTACTATCAGTCCCTATACAAGCCTGATTTTTGGGCCGGACAGCCAGGGGCAATACCTGTATTTTTACCTGTCCGGGGACGGAAATGTGGGCTATGTGGGCTATTCCGTATTGGAAACGGCCATATCGGAGCAGATTACAGAGCCCGCGATCCCACCCCGGGAGGATATAGGGGAGAGCCTGGCGGAGCACCTGTGCTTCCATTCAGATTTGTTCCTGATGCGGGATTGGCTTCAAAAGAGCCTGGAGAATTTTGTAAGGACAGGGATGGCTTTGCCCTTCCACGATTTGCAGCCATCGGAAGTTTATACCTTCAGCGAGGACTTTAAGCTGACAGGACAGCACTTTACCGTAGAAGATGGGGAAGGAAGGCTGTGCTATACCGTAGACGGTACGGCTCCCTTGGTCAAGTTGCGGGTACTGGATACCCAGGGAACCGAGGTGTTTGCTATGACCAAGCAGTTGGCAAAGGCTTTTGTAACCTACAAATTCTACCGGGAGGGGGCCCTTTACGGAACCCTGGAAAAGCAGCTGGATCTGGTCCGGGACCGGTTCCGGATGGAGGTGCCGGAGGGAACGCTGGAGCTGCGGGAGTACGGCGGCACCGTAGGGCATAACTATAAGGTAACTCTGAACGGGAAAATGCTGGGGGCCATTATGGACAATATGGACCTGACCCCAGAGAACATTGTATTTGACAATGCTTTTTTGATTGTCTACGAAAAACAGTGGCTCCCCATGCTGGTGGCCATGGCAGTAATGGCTGCCCGTGAACTGGCACGGGACCGGGAACAGGAGAAAACACTATGAAAAAATGGAGGGGCATACTGCTTGCAGTTATGCTGTGCCTGATGCTTTTGGGCTGCGAAGAGTCAGATGGGCTACAGCACTTTGCATCCAGAGAGGAGCGAATCCAGGCTCTGAACGGGCAAGGGACATTTATGATCATGGACGGGGACTTTGAAGAGGCAAATCAGGCCGGATATATTTTGGTCAACGGTGCCTCTGCCGCCTGGTTCCGGGAGTCTGGGCTATTGGACACGAAATGGACCGTGGAGCTGGAGGGAAAGCCCTGGATTACCGTGAAATATGTGACGGATGGGCCGGTTTACGAGCAGGAGGGAGTTATTGCCGCCACTACCATAGGGTATTATGACGAGAACGGGAATTGCCTGGGTTATGCTCAGGAGCAGGTAGTGGAAAGCGGAGCTTACCACTGGATTTTTTTGGATCCGGACTTATCCCCCACGGGCCTGTGGGCTACGGAGGATGGAAAAGGCCTCTACAATACGGAGGGAACGCAGCTGGCCAGCGGAGCGGCAGAGTACAGCTACAGTAGTGTCCTCTGCAGCATTGCCATCAATTGTGTAGGCGGGCAGGATGTGCCCTTTTTCCCGAAGTTTGCCATGTATATGGAGCTATACGACCAGGCAAAGCGAATCCATGGATAGGGTGCTATTTTCCGAGAGGGCCGCATAGCCTGTATCGGAAGAGGTGAAACCGTATGGGTTATCGGATTATTTACAGCGAAGCAAAGCACCGGGGGAAACTGTTTCCTCTGGTGCTGCTGTTTCTGGCGGCGGTTCTGCTGGGAGTGTGCCTGGTGCCGGAGGGCCGCAGGGCGGTACAGGCGGCCTTGCTCCCGGGAGATGAAGCGGTCACCCGGGAGGCATACGGTATTTTGCGGGCTGCGTTGGAAAAGGGGGAGAACCTGACCCGGGCGGTGGCACAGTTTTGCCGGGAGGCAGCCTCTGGCTTGGGCTGAGGGCTTTGGGCTTTGCCTATTGGCGCTGCTGCTTTTGGTTGTGCCCTTCCGCCTTTTGCTGGCCGCGGTACTGGCGGCGCTTTTTCATGAGCTGTGCCACCTGGGGGCCATCCGGCTTTTGGGCGGACAGGCCGGGGCCTTTCGGTTGAACCCCGGTGGGGCGACTCTGGAATTTTGGGGACTGACGCCAATCCGGGAAGCCGTGGCCTCCTTGTCCGGGCCTGGGGGCAGCCTGCTCCTGCTGGGGTTTCATCGGCTCTATCCGGAGCTGGCCTTGTGCGGGCTGGGTCAGGGCATTTTTAATTTGCTGCCGATTTTTCCGTTGGACGGGGGCAGGGCCCTTTGCTGTATTTTGAAGATACTGGGCGCCAAAAGGGCGGGGGAAACGGTAAACAGGCTGTCCCTGTTTTTTATTGGAATGCTTCTCTTCGGCTGCCTGGCAGTCAGGGCTCCTTTGGGGATGATTTTTGTTCTTCCGCTTTTGGTCAGAAATATTTCTTGCAAAGAAGGCAAGGAAATAGTACAATAGAGCATTATGAAAGCGCCTGGGCCCAGGTGCTTTCTTTCAGCGACAAGAGGTAAAGCTATGACAGATATCAAAAACCGCATTCTGCCTACCGTCCAGAAACCGGCCAGATATACCGGCGGTGAATGGGGGCAGGTGCGGAAGGACAAGGAGCAAATGGCCATCCGTGTGGCCTTCTGCTTTCCGGACACCTATGAAATCGGTATGTCCAATGTGGGAATGCGAATTTTGTACGGTGTTATGAATCGGATTCCGGATGTATGGTGTGAGCGGGTGTTTGCCCCCTGGGGGGATATGGAGGAGGCCATGGAGAAAAACGGCCTTCCCCTGTGGGCACTGGAAAGCCAGGATCCTGTGAAGGATTTTGACATGGTGGCCTTTACCATCGGCTACGAAATGTCCTATTCCAACATTTTAAATATGCTGCGGCTCAGCGGCATTCCCCTCCATAGCAAGGACCGGAAGGGACTTAAAAATATGGTTTTCGCCGGAGGCGTGTGTGCCTTTAATCCGGAACCCCTGGCGGATTTTGTGGATTTCTTCTCCCTGGGGGAGGGGGAGGACATTACGGTAGAGATATTGAGCTGCTACCGTGCCGCGAAAGAAAAGAACCTCAGCAAGGAAGAATTTCTGCGGGAGGTTGCCAAAATCAATGGCGTGTATGTGCCCGCCTTCTATACCCACGAATACGGCCCGGATGGGGTGCTGGAAAAGGTAACGGTGCAGGAGGGAATTCCGGAGACCATAACCAAGCGGATTGTGGAAAACCTGGACGAGGCCTATTTCCCCACCCAAATGATCGTTCCCTCTACGGAGATTGTCCACGATCGGGCAAATCTGGAGGTGTTCCGGGGCTGCATCCGGGGCTGCCGGTTCTGCCAGGCTGGCTTCAGCTGCCGCCCGGTGCGGGAAAAGAGCCCCCAGGTCCTTTACAAACAGGCGGTGGAGCTGATGGGCTCCACGGGCTTTAACGAGCTGACCCTGTCCAGCCTGTCCACCTCCGATTACCGGGGGCTGAAGGAATTGACGGACGAGCTGATTCCCTACTGCGCCCGGAGCCATATGAGCCTTTCCGTTCCCTCCCTGCGGGCGGACAACTTCTCCCGGGAGCTGATGCAGAAGCTCCAGACCGTCCGGAAAAGCGGCCTGACCTTCGCCCCGGAGGCGGGTACCCAGCGGCTGCGGGATGTAATCAACAAGAACCTGACGGAGGAGGAAATCCTCTCTACCTGCACCCAGGCTTTTTCCGGGGGCTGGAACAATGTAAAGCTCTACTTTATGCTGGGGCTGCCCACGGAGACCGACGGGGATGTTCTGGGCATTGCGGAGCTGGTGTATAAGATCATCCAGGCCTGGAAGGAGCACGCCGTGAACAAAAAGCGGGGCCTTCGGGTCCATGTGGCCACGGCCTACTTTGTGCCCAAGCCCCATACCCCTTTCCAATGGGAAAAGCAGATTACCCCTCAGGAGTATTTAAGAAGATGCAAGCTCTTAAAAGAGCACTTCTATTCCAAGTCCATCGAATACGACTATCACAGCCCCGATTTAAGCCGCTTGGAGGCAGTTTTTGCCCGGGGAGACCGGCGATTGGGACCGGTCATCGAATATGCGGTGGCCCACGGGGCAAAATTAGACGGCTGGGATGAGTATTTCCGCTACGACATCTGGCAGGATGCCTTTAAGGCCTGCGGGGTGGATATTGATAGGTTTACCACAAGAGGCTATGGGGAAGAAGAGATCCTGCCCTGGGATACCGTTGATGTGGGTGTTACCAAAAAGTTCCTGCTCCGGGAGCGAAAGCGGGCCTATGAGGCCACCGTTACCCCGGACTGCCGCCATGGCTGCGCGGGCTGCGGAGCCAACCGCCTACTAAAGGAGGTGGCCTGCGATGCCTAGACTATTGTTTGAAAAAAACGGCACCGCCGTGTGGATGTCCCATCTGGACCTGATGCGGGTATTCCAGCGGGCCTTCCAGCGGGCGGGGCTGCCTCTGACCCATACCCAGGGCTTCAACCCCAGGCCCTCGGTGTCCATTGCGCTGCCCCTGTCCGTGGGGGTGGAAAGCGCGTGCGAGCTGCTGGACTTTGACCTGGAAGGGGAGAAGCCCGGCATGGAAGAGATTAGGGATCGGCTGAATGTCGCATTGGTTCCCGGGGTGACGGTACGGGAATGCTACGATACCGGCCGGAAGATCCGGGATTTAAGCCTTTTGCGGGTAAGGCTGGGGCTGGAATACGACGGGGGCATCCCGGCAGGGACGGAAGACGCCCTTTTGGGACTGTTGACTGGCCCGGAAATTTTGGTGGAGAAGAAGGGGAAAAAGGGAATTCAGGAGCAGGACATCCGGCCTATGATTTTGGAGATGCAGCTGGCGAAGGCTTCCGGGCAGGAGCTGACCCTGGAAGCCCTCATTACCTGCCAGAACCCCTCTTTGAATCCCGCGCTGATTACAGCTGCCATTCGGAAATACCTGCCTTCTCTGGTCCCCGACTTTGTGACCTACCGGCGGGAAGAAATTTACGATACAGACAAAACCATTTTCAGATAAGGAGAATTTTACCATGGAAGAAAAGATCATGCTGGAAGAATGCCCCATCTGTCGGGGCCCCGGAATGCTGCTCCACGAGGGCGGCTGGAACGTACAGGTGGAGTGCGCCGACTGCTCTGCCCACACCGTATATGTGGAATACGACAGTGAGGACGAAAAGCAGACGGCTGAGCGGACCGTTATCCACCTGTGGAACATTGGCAAGGTGGTTACCAGTGAGCGTGGAGAATAAGCCACGCTCCATTGGGGAGGCCATCCGGGAAGCCATTGCCGCCATGCCGGTGCTGGCCCCGGGGACCATTGGGGACCAGCTGCAATTTTCCCTGACGGACTGGGACGAGGCGGCGGGGGAATACACCTTCCGCTGCGAAACGGCCCCCTGGATGGCCAACGCCGCCGGGACCCTCCACGGCGGCATGAGTGCCGGGGTGGTGGACCAGGCCATGGGCTATGTGGTCTACTGCATCCAGCCGGGCCCCGGCTTTTCCCCAACGGTGCAGATGCAGCTGGGCTACTTGCGGCCTCTGATTCCCGGAAAGCCCATTGCCGTCAAGGTGTATGTTGTAAACCGGGGGAAGACTCTGATGCACCTGCGGGCAGAGGTTTACCAGGAAGCGGCCCCAGAGCGTTTGTGTGTCACCGCCACCGGAATTTACCAGTACGTTCCGGCACCGGGTAAAAAATAATTTTTCAGTTTTGGAAAAAAAGGCTTGCATTTTGAAATAAGCTGTGCTATTATATCCAAGTCGTCAGGACACAGGCCATCCGGGTGTGGCGAAGTTTGGTATCGCGCTTGAATGGGGTTCAAGAGGCCGCTGGTTCGAATCCAGTCACTCGGACCAACAAGGGATCGTTGAAAAAACGGTCCCTTGTTTTTTTGTTTTATCAAAGTTTAGATTCGGTTCAGAAAACTGGAATAAAATGTACGCATCTAGAATGCGGTCACTGTATAGCGGCTGCGAAACAATCACAGCATGGAGAGAAAGCACACAGATGAAGACATATCGTGCGGGAATTGATATTGGCTCCACCACCGTAAAGCTGGCGGTGCTGGACGAACAGAATGATTTGGTTTACGGGAACTATACCCGCCATCAGGCCAATACCCAGGGTGCACTGGCAGATCTCTTGAAGGATGCCAGGGAGAAGCTGGGGGATTGCCTGCTGAAAGTGAAAATTACGGGCTCTGGAGCCATTACCTTAGCCAAGGCCATGGACATTGGCTTTGTGCAGGAGGTAGTAGCGGTGGCCTCCTCTTTAAAGACCTTTTATCCCCAGACGGATGTAGCAATTGAATTGGGCGGCGAGGACGCCAAGATCATCTATTTTACCGGCGGCCTGGAGGAACGGATGAACGGCGTCTGCGCAGGCGGCACCGGATCCTTTATTGATCAGATGGCATCCCTTTTGCAGATTGATGCCGGAGGGCTCAACAAAGAGGCGGAAAGCTACAAGCAGATCTATCCCATTGCTGCCCGCTGCGGTGTGTTTGCCAAGACGGACATTCAGCCTCTTATCAACGAGGGCGCAACGAAGGCAGACCTGGCGGCCTCTATTTTCCAGGCTGTGGTGAACCAGACCATTTCCGGTCTGGCCTGCGGAAAGCCGATCCGGGGCTGTGTGGCCTTTTTGGGCGGCCCCCTGCATTTTTTGCCGGAGCTGAAAAAGGCCTTTATCCGTACCCTGAAGCTGACCCCGGAGAACGTGGTGGACCCGGAAAACTCCCACCTGTTTGCCGCCATGGGCTCCGCTTTGGAAAGCGGGGATGCCCAGGAGGTGCCGCTGGAAGAGCTGATTACAAGGCTCGACAAAGGTGTAAAGGTCTCCTTTGAAATGCCCCGGCTGCCGGCTCTTTTTGAAAGCAAGGAAGACTATGAGGCATTCCGGCAGCGGCACAGCCAGGCGGTGGTAAAAAAGGCCAACCTGGAAACCTACTGCGGCGATTGCTACCTGGGCATCGACGCCGGTTCCACCACCACCAAAATGGCTCTCATCGGGGAGGAAGGACAGCTATTGTACTCCTTCTATGCCAACAACAAGGGCAACCCCATCGAGACTGCCAAGACGGCTATCTGGAATTTGAAAACTTTGCTCCCCGGCTCTGCACGGATCGCCCAGACCTGCTCCACCGGCTACGGCGAGGCACTGCTGAAATCCGCATTCTCTTTGGACGAGGGAGAGGTGGAGACCATTGCCCACTGTACCGCCGCCAGCTTTTTTGATCCCAAGGTGGACTGCGTGCTGGACATCGGCGGCCAGGACATGAAGTGCATCCGCCTGAAAAACGGGGCGGTGGATACCATTATGCTGAACGAGGCCTGCTCCTCCGGCTGCGGCTCCTTTATCGAGAACTTTGCCAATTCCCTGGGCTATACCGCCGAGGGCTTTGCCAAGGAGGCCCTGTTTGCCGAGCACCCCGTGGACCTGGGCACCCGCTGCACCGTATTTATGAACTCCAACGTAAAGCAGGCACAGAAGGAGGGGGCCAAGGTATCCGATATTTCCGCGGGCCTGGCCTATTCCGTCATTAAGAACGCTCTGTTTAAGGTCATCAAGCTGAGCTCTGCCAAAGAGCTGGGCAGCCACATCGTGGTTCAGGGCGGCACCTTCCACAATCAGGCGGTGCTGCGAGCCTTTGAGACCATTGCCGGGGCAGAAGTGGTCTGCCCGGATATTGCGGGCCTTATGGGTGCCTTCGGCGCGGCCCTCATTGCCCGGAACCACGACAAGGGTCAGGGCACGGCGATGATGCCTCTGGAAGATATTGTAAACCTGACCTACACCACCAAGACCGTCCGCTGCGGCGGCTGCGCCAACAACTGTATGCTTACCGTCAACGTGTTCCCCGGCGGCCGCCGGCATATCACCGGCAACCGCTGCGAAAAGGGTGCCGGCGGCGGCAACAAGGGGGAAAAGGCTCCCAATATGGTGGCTTTCAAGCAGAAGCGGATGTTTGCTTATGAGCCCCTTACCGAAGAAGAGGCTGCCCGGGGCACCGTTGGCATTCCCAGGGTGCTGAATATGTACGAGAACTACCCCTTCTGGGCTACTCTGTTCCGAAATCTGGGGATCCGGGCGGTGCTGTCCCCCTTCTCTGACCGGAAGATTTACGAGCGGGGTATGGATTCCATTCCTTCGGAGTCGGAATGTTACCCGGCCAAATTGGCCCACGGCCATGTCCAGTGGCTGATAGACCAGGGCATCACCACCATTTTCCACCCCTGCGTGTTCTATGAGTACCAGGAGCACAAGGATGCCCAGAACCACTACAGCTGTCCCATTGTGGCCTCCTACCCGGAGAACCTGAAAAACAATGTGGAAGCGGTGACGGAGGGGAAAATCCGATACATCCGTCCCTTTGTAGCCTTCACCAGCGAAAAGACCGCCGCGGACCGGCTTGTTAAGGTCTGCAAGGAGGAGTGGAACATCCCTGCTTCCGAGGTGAAGAAGGCCGTCCATCTGGCCTGGGAGGAGCAGCGGAAGACCAAACGGGACATCGTAGAAGAGGGGACCCGGGTCCTGAAGGAGATGGAAGCCAAGGGTGGCAGCGGTATTGTGCTGGCCGGCCGTCCCTACCACATCGACCCGGAGATCAACCACGGCATTCCGGAGCTGATTGCCTCCTACGGCCTGACCGTGCTGACGGAGGACAGTCTGCCGAACCACGAGGAGGACCAGAGCCTGCGGATTGTGGACCAGTGGGTGTACCATTCCCGGCTCTATTCTGCCGCCCGGTTCGTCCGGAACCGGAATGATCTGGAGCTGCTGCAGCTCAATTCCTTTGGCTGCGGCCTGGATGCCGTTACTACCGACCAGGTGGCGGAAATTTTGGAGGGCAGCAACAAGCTCTATACCCTGCTGAAAATTGACGAGGTCAACAACCTGGGCGCAGTCCGTATCCGCATTCGCAGCCTGATTGCCGCCATGAAAATGCGGAAGGAGGAGCAGATTCAGGCCCAGCCCAAGCCCGTGAACTTCCGGCGGCAGGAGTATACCGCCCAGATGCAGCTGGAGGGCTATACCATTCTGGCCCCCCAGATGAGCCCGATTCACTTTGAGATTTTGCAGCCGGTATTCCGAAAGCACGGCTACAATGTGGTGGTACTGGACAACGACGACCGCAGTGCCATCGATGTGGGCCTGAAGTATGTAAATAACGATGCCTGTTTCCCCTCTATCACCGTAGTAGGCCAGATTATGGAAGCGGTGCTTTCCGGCAAGTATGATACGGACCACCTGGCGGTGGTGATGACCCAGACCGGAGGCTGCTGCCGGGCCAGCAACTATGTGGCCTTTATCCGCCGGGCTTTGCAGAAGGCAGGGTATCCCCAGATTCCGGTAATCTCTGTCAATGCCAACGGAATGGAAAAGAACGAGGGCTTTAAGTTCAGCGCCGGCCTTATTCTGGATGCCATTCACGCCATTGTGTACGGGGACCTGTTTATGCGGTGCCTGTACCGGGTAAGGCCCTATGAGCTGACCCCGGGCTCTGCGGATGCCCTCCACGAAAAGTGGAAGAACATCTGCATTGAATCTCTGACGGACCCCAAGAGCAAGCTTAGCTACCCCCAGGTTTGCAAGGGCATTGTAGAGGCCTTTGATAACTTCCCCATCGACGAGACTCTAAAAAAGCCCAGGGTGGGAATCGTCGGCGAGATTCTGGTAAAGTATATGCCCCTGGCCAACAATCATCTGGTCCGGGTGCTGGAGGCAGAGGGCGCCGAGGCTGTGGTGCCGGATATGCTGGATTTCTTCAACTACTGCCTGCTGGGTGGGGAGTACCGGCATGAATTTCTGGGTGCCGGAATCAGCGCGGATGTCCTTGCTAAGGTAGGCATTAAGTCCATTCGGGCGGTACGGCAGCCGGCCATTGACGCGCTGAAAAAAAGCCGTCGGTTTGAGCCGCCGGTGCCCATCGAGAAAATTGCGGAGGCTACCAAGCCCTTCCTGTCCCTGGGCAACCAGTACGGAGAAGGCTGGTTCCTGGCCGGGGAAATGGTGGAGCTGATTACCTCCGGTACCCCCAATGTAATCTGCATCCAGCCCTTTGCCTGTCTTCCCAACCATGTGGTTGGCAAGGGCGTTATCAAGGTTTTGAAGAAGGCTTATCCACAAGCGAACATTGCCGCTGTGGACTACGACCCCGGTGCCAGTGAGGTAAACCAGCTGAACCGCATCAAGCTGATGCTGTCTGCCGCAAAGCAGAATATGGAAGAGCAAGACGCCTGATTTTCAGCCGCCGCCCTTTTTACGGGCGGCGGCGCTTTTGTCAAAATGCCTGTAGATTTTTTCACAAAGGGGTGTTATAATATACAAAATGTACCATGAAGAAGACGGAGGAAGCACAGTTGGAGCAGGAAAGATTTGAACACAAGGTGGACAGAGCTTTGGTGCCGATATGTAAGATTCTGGGTGTGGAGCTGGCTGCCATTGATATGCCTTGGCTGATGTCTTTTACGGAAGCGCATTTGAAGGAGCTGTCCGGGGACTATATCTGTGTGTCCAATGTGCACACAACGGTTACAGCCTACGAAGATCCCAGCTATATGACAATTCAGAACGGTGCCATGCTGGCCATTCCGGACGGCGGGCCCCTTTCTACCACCGGCAGAAAACGGGGCTACTCCGGTATGAAGCGGGTTACCGGCCCGGACTATATGCACGCCTGCCTGGAGGCTGGCAGAGAAAAGGGCTGGCGGCACTATTTTTACGGCGGCACGCAGCAGACGCTGGATACCCTGCAGGAAGAGCTTCCGGAGCGGTATCCCGGCGTTCAGATTGCGGGAATGTACAGCCCCCCATTCCGGCCCTTGACGGAGGAAGAGGATGCCGCTGCCGTAAAAGCCATTGCGGATGCCCAACCGGACTTTGTGTGGGTAGGGCTGGGTGCGCCTAAGCAGGAAAGATGGATGTATGCCCACCGGGGAAGGGTCTGCGGCCTGATGGTGGGCGTCGGTGCGGCCTTTGACTATGAGGCAGGCAATATCAAGCGTGCCCCCCAGTGGATGCAGGATCAGGACCTGGAGTGGCTTTACCGCCTGATGCAGGACCCGAAACGGTTGTATAAGCGGTACCTCCACACCAATTGGATCTATATTATGGAAGCGGAGCTGCGGGGAAAGTGATATGAACATTCTCATCGTGCACAATCACTATCAGCTTCCCGGCGGCGAGGACACCGTAGTAGAGGCAGAGGCCCGGCTTCTGGAAAGCCAGGGTCACAAGGTGATTCAATACACCCGGGACAACGGGGAGCTGAACGGCTTCTCCAAATTCCGGAAGCTCCTGCTGCCCTTTACCTTTCTCTATAATCCCCGGACGGCCCGGGAGATTAAAAAAATCATCAAAAAAGAAAAAATCGAGCTGGTTCATGTCCACAATACCCTGATGCTTATTTCTCCGGCGGTATACTATGCTGCCCGGGCAAAAAAGGTGCCGGTGGTACAGACCATTCATAATTTCCGGCTCCTGTGTCCCGGCGCCACCTTTTTTCGGGACGGAGCCGTCTGCGAGGACTGCCTGACGAAGGGCCTGCGCTGCGCCGTAAAGCATAGCTGCTATCGGGGGAGCCGTGCCCAGACGCTGGCCTGTGTGCTCTCTACCCGCTATCACAGAATGCGGGGAATTTATAAAAAGCTCAATTACATCTGCCTGACGGAATTCAACCGGCGGAAGCTTCTGAATTTGCGGGGCATCGCTCCGGAGAGGGTGGCGGTCAAGCCCAACTTTGTGGTGCAAACCCAGGGGTTGGTGCCTCAAACGGAGCGGGCGAACCGGATCATCTTTGCCGGGCGGCTGGAAGAGCTGAAGGGCCTGCGGGTGCTGCTGGAAAGCTGGCGGTTGCTGGGGCCTGCGGCCCCAAGGCTGGTACTCTGCGGCACCGGGCCCCTGGAAGAGTGGTGCCTGTCCTTTATTCAGAGCAATAAAATGAGGAATGTGACCCTGGCCGGAAAGCTGCCCAACGAAAACGTAAGGCGGCTTCTGGCCGCAAGCAGGGCTCTGATTTTACCGACCCAATGCTACGAGGGGTTTCCCATGACCATTGCGGAGGCCTTCAGCGTCGGTACTCCCGTGCTGGTATCGAACCTGGGAAATGGGGGAAACCTGATCCGGGAAGGGTGGACGGGAATGAAGTTCAACCAAAAGTCCCCCCAGTCCATTGCTTCTACGGTGGAGCGTTTCTTAAACGACAGGGATACCCCCTGGGAGCAGAACACCCTGGAGGAGTACGGCCGGACCATGTCCCCGGAGGGGAACTATAAGGCGCTGATGGAAATTTACAAGGATGCCATTCAGAGGGGGTAGGGGCATGAAAAAGGTGCTGATTATCAGCAACATCCCGTCCCCTTACCGGACGGCCTTATTTTCCTACCTGCAAAAGAGCCAGAAAAAGGATCGCTTTCAGGTTCTTTATACCAGCCAGCGGGAGGCGGACCGGGTATGGAGTACCCAGGAAGGCCTGGAGGATACGTTTTTTCAGGATGCCAGGGTTTTGTCCGTAAAGGGTGGAGAGGTAGGCGGTACGGCCACCCGTTTTATCCATATTCCAAAGGGATTGGGCAGTACTCTCCGGAGGCTTGCCCCGGACATCGTTATTGGTTCGGAATACAATCTGTCCGCCGTCCAGGCTTTTCTATGGGCGAAGAGTCGGCACATTCCCTACATCAATCTGACCGATGGAACCCTTCGTTCGGAGACCTATATCGGGAAAATACAAAGGCTGACCCGAAAGCTCATCATTTCCGGGTCAGACGCTTTTTTGGCCAGCTCTACCAAGGCAAAGGAAAAGCTTCTGGCTTGGGGAGCTGCAGAAAATAAGATTTTTATCAGCTACCTGACAGTGCCGGCGGCACCCTACCTGAACCTGGAACGGCAGGCAGAACCGGGGCGTATCCTGTTTGTAGGCCGTATTTCCCATGAGAAGGGCCTGGATCTGCTGGTTAGAGCATTGGCAAAAACAAAAGAGCCCTGCCGCCTTCGGGTGGTGGGCAATGATGTGGGCGGCGAGCAGGCAAAGGTTGAAGCTCTGGTCCGGGAACTGGGGCTGACGGACCGGGTGGAATTTTTGGGCTACCGGGAAGGGGAGGCTCTGCTGGAGGAGTACCGGAAGTGCGCCCTTTTAGCGGTGCCCTCCCGGTCGGATTGCTTTGGCCTTGTCATGGTAGAAGCGGCCTGCGCCGGGGTGCCCATTACCGCCTCTATATATGCAGATGGAGCGTATGACATTATCACTCCCGGGGAAAACGGACTTATGGCAGACCCGGAGGATGCCGAGGCGTTTTCCACAATGCTGGATAAGATGCTGAAAACGCCCATGGATGCCGGAAAAATCAGGAGTGCTCTGGGAGAAAAGTTCAGCTTCCAGAACGCTGCCCGGGGTTATCTGCAGGCGGTGGAGATGGCGGAGGGAGAGAAATAAAATGGTGAATATTCCCATTGTTGTGGTGGCCTACAACCGCCTGGAATCCTTAAAACGGATTGCGGGCTCTTTGCTGCAGGCAGAATATCCCCAGGGTGCCGAGCTGATTATCAGCATCGACCGGGGGGATAACCGGGATGTTTTGGACTATGCCGACGGCTTCGCCTGGCCCTTTGGGGAAAAGCGGGTAATTTATCAGCCGGAAAACCTGGGCCTCAAGCGGCACATTCTGACCTGCGGAGATCTGACGAAGGACTATGACGGTATTATCCTTTTGGAGGATGACCTGGTGGTCTCTCCGGACTTTTACCGGTACGCCCAGGAGTGTTTTGATTTTGTAAAGGGAAAGCGGGGTATTGCCGGTGTGGCCCTGTACAACCATCGCTTGAGCCAGCTGACGGAAAAGATTTTTGAACCTCTGGAGGACGGCTTTGATAACTGGTACTTCCGTTACGCCTGCTCCTGGGGCCAGTTGTGGCTGAAGGAAAGCTGGGCCGACTTCCGGGCCTGGTTTTACGAACACGAAAACTACGACTTTGCCGGAAGCGATAAAATCCCGGACCATATCAAGGACTGGGGGGCCCACTCCTGGCTCAAATATCACATTGCCTACTGCATCGAAACCGACAAGTACTTCCTCTATCCCAGAGTGGCCCGAACCACCTGCTTTTCCGATGCCGGGGTGAACTTCTCCCACCGGGAGAATACCTTCCAGGTGCCGCTGATGGCCGGGGGCAGGGCCGGGGCCCTGCGGCTGTCGGAACCGGATACCTCCAAAGCTGTTTACGACCAGTGGATGGAAAATAAATACCTGGAAGACTGCTTGGAGGAAAATGTTTGCATTGACCTCTACGGTTCCAAAACGAATTTTGAAGCGAAAGAATACCTGCTGACCACCGGCACCGTGGAGAATGCGGAGTGCATTCGGTCCTATGGGAGGGAAATGCGGCCCCAGGAATGGAATGTACTCTACGGCGTTCCGGGAGAGGACATCCGCCTGTACAAGCTGACGGATGCCTCCCGGAAGCTGCCGGTATCTGCGGTCCAGAAGAGAAAGGATGCGGATTATTATATCCGGGGCATCAGCTATCCCTACAAAAAAACTATCCTGGGTCTGTTCTGGCAGGAATCTATGGCAAAGGTAAAGAAAAGGCTGCACATCAAATAAGGAGGAGCCTATGGTTCATACAGATTGGTATAAGAATACGGTTTTTTATCAAATCTGGCCCCGGAGCTTTCAGGACGGAAACGGGGACGGCATGGGGGACCTGTACGGCGTCATCAAGCGCCTGGACTATATCAAGAGCCTGGGCTGCGACGGCATCTGGTTTTCGCCGCTGTATCCTTCTCCCGGAGCGGACTGCGGCTACGACATCTCCGACTATATGGACATTGACCCGATGTTCGGCGGCATGGAGGCCTTTGACGCCTGCTTGGCTGCCGCTCACGACCGGGGAATGAAGGTTATTATGGACCTGGTGGTAAACCACACCAGCGACGAACATGAGTGGTTCCAGAAGTCCCGCCGCCGGATTGAGCCCTATACGGACTACTATATCTGGCGGCCCGGCACCAAGGACGGGAAGATGCCAAACAACTGGGACTCCCATTTTGAGGGGAAAGCCTGGACCTTTGATCCCGTGCGGAGAGAGTACTACCTGCACCTGTTTGCCGTCAAACAGCCGGACCTGAATATGGACAATCCGGCAGTCCGGGCAGAGGTCAAGCGGATTATGGATTTCTGGCTCCAAAAGGGGGTAGACGGGTTCCGGGAGGATGTGATTACCTTCATTTCCAAGAAGGAGGGACTGCCCAGCGACCACTTGTTTCCCGTGTACAAGGGGCTGCTGCTCTACAATCACGGGCCCCATATTCACGAATACCTGTCGGAATTCCGGGATGATGTGCTCCGGAACTACGACTGCATGACCTTGGCCGAGGCCCCGATGGTAACGCCGGGAATTGCCCTCAAGTATATTCAGGAGGGGGCAGACAAGCAGATTGACATGATGATCCAGAACGGCGCCATGTGTGCCGACTGCTGGTTCCAGGATTATTTCCCCCGGAAGTTCTCCCTGCCAAGCCTGAAAAAAGCTTTCCGCATCTGGCAGCAGAAGCTGGACGGGAAGGCCTGGAATATGCTGTTCCTGGAAAACCATGACCATCCCCGGATTATTTCCCGATATGGGAGTGAAGAATACCGGGAGGCCAGCGGCAAGATGCTGGCGGCCTGCTACCTGTTCCAAAAGGGAACGCCCTTTGTGTACCAGGGCCAGGAGATTGGTATGGTAAACTGGCATCCATCCTCTGCCGAGGAGTACGAGGATGTGGCAACCAAGTATTATTATACCCATCATGCCCAGAAGCTGACGCCCCGGCAGAGGCTCCATAAGCTCTGGCGCTGCTCCCGGGATTCGGCCCGGACTTTGATGCAGTGGGATGCCAGCGCAAATGCAGGGTTTACCACCGGAAAGCCCTGGTTTGCCGTCAACGAAAATTACAAGGAAATCAATGTGGCAGCTCAAAACGGGGACCGAACCTCCGTGCTGAACTTCTACCGTCTGGCCATTGGCTTGCGAAAAAAGCTGACCTGTGTCCGTTGGGGCACCTATCGGGAGTACGGAAAGAGCAGCAGCTGGCTCTACCAGTACTCCATGCAGGATGACCGGCAGAAAATTTTGGTTGTTTGCTCTTTCAGTGAGAAGCGGAAGCCCTACCGTGCCCCCAAGGAATTCTACCTGGAACGGGGCAAGCTGATCCTGTGCAATTACCAGGAGCCCGAAACGGGATATTTGCAGCCCTATGAGACCAGAGTGTATTTCTGGAATTAAAGGGCTTCTTTGCATAGGGATAAAAAAGCACTGTGCGTTTTTTGCTTTGGCGCACAGTGCTTTTGCATTATTTGAGGGCCGCAATGAAGCTTTCTTTGTCGTCGCTGCGGAAGTAGGCGGAACCGGAAACCAGTACATTGGCGCCGTTTTCCTTGACGATGGGGGCGGTGACGGAGTCGATGCCGCCGTCAACCTCCAGAAGGCACTCGGGGTTCACCTGCTGCAGCCGATTGTGGAGATATCTAAGCTTGGGCATCATATCGGCCATAAATTTCTGGCCACCGAAGCCGGGCTCTACGGTCATGACCAGAATCAGGTCCACTTCCTTCAAAAAGGGCTCCAGCGCCTCTGCGGGGGTTCCGGGCTTGACGGAGATACCGGCTTTGACACCCATGCCCCGGATCCGGGTCAGGGTTTCGTGAATTTTTTCGGGGGTGTCCGCTTCCAGGTGGACAGTGACCAGATCCGCCCCGGCTTTGCAGAACCGCTCGGCGTAGCGGATGGGTTCTGTAATCATCAGGTGGACATCCAGGGTAAGGTCCGTAACCTTGCGGATGCTCTCTACTACGGGGATGCCGATGGAGATATTGGGAACGAAATGGCCGTCCATAATATCCACATGGACCCAGGTAATGCCGGCGGCTTTCATGCCTTCCAGCTCCCGCTGGAGGTTGGCAAAATCCGCAGACAGAATCGACGGTGCAACAATAGCCATAAAAAGGCCCTCCTTATGTTTCCTGCATGGCAGGCGATGTTTAGAATACTATAGCAGATTTTGGTAGACTGTGCAAGGGAAGATTCATCGATCATAAATTTTACAAAACGATCATTTGGCAAACTGCACAAATTTAAAGAGAGAAATTTTACAGATATATCCGGGAAAATCCGAAAGTTTTCCTGAAATCTCTCTTGAAAAATCCGGGTTACTGGGATATAATGAACCGGTAAGAAACAGAAACGAACATAATATATAAGCAATACCAATTGAATATTCCAAAATTTATGTTTCTATACACATTTCGAACATAAAAATTCAAGGAGGAAGCACCAATGGCAAGATATGCCCTGGGCCTGTATGAAAAGGCAATGCCCGGTACCATGACTTTGGGAGAAAAGCTGGAATGCGCAAAAAGCTGCGGCTACGACTATGTGGAGCTCAGCGTGGACGAAACGGACGAGAAGCTTTCCCGCCTGGACTGGACCAAGGAAGAGCGGCTGGCGCTGGTACAGGAAATGTATCGGGTGGGTCTGCCCTTCCGGAGTATGTGCCTGTCCGGCCACCGGAAGTACCCCTTCGGCGCAAAGGATCCGGAGACGAGGCAAAAAGGCATGGAAATTATGGAAAAAGCCATTGATCTGGCCGATGACCTGGGGATCCGAACCATCCAGCTGGCAGGTTATGATGCTTATTACGAGAAAGATCAGTGGGCCCACAGCAAGGAATACTTCCTGGAGAATCTGACCCGTGCCACCGAGATGGCGGCGGCCAAGGGCATTTCCATGGGGTTTGAAACCATGGAAACGCCTTTTATGAATACCGTTTGGAAGAGTATGTTCTATGTGAACCAGATTGACAACCCCTGGCTGGGGGTGTATCCCGACTGCGGCAACCTGACCAATGCCGCCGTGGCCGACGGCTCCTCCGTGACCGACGACCTGCATTCCGGCCGGGGACATATTATTGCCATGCACCTGAAGGCCACGAAGCCCGGCCTGTTCCGGGACATGGTCTTCGATGACCCCACTTCCCATGTGGACTTCGAGGCCGACATTGCCAAGGCCTGGAACCTGGGCGTCCGCCGGTATGTTACCGAAATGTGGTATCTGGGCAGCGAAAAGTGGGTGGACGACATTCATACCGCCAACCGGACTATGCGGGCTATCCTGGATAAGCAGGCGTAAAAGTTAAATACGGGACCATACCCCCCTTTTTGTATTGATAAGACGATCAATCCGAAAAGGGGGATTTTTCTAGGGAAATTCGTTGACAAAACTGCCAGAATCGGGTAAAATAACAGTGCATTTCGGAACTGTTTCCGGAACAAAATAAGCTGCATGGCGTCACCCATGAGGGCTGCCTTCGGGCAGGTGCGGTGATTAGGAAATCCGGTCCAAGTCCGGAGCATTGCCCGTTGCTGTAGGTGCGAAGTTTGTATCCTTTCGGAGTGATCCGGTCACTGGGAAACTGGGAAGGCAGGATACAGGCGCTGGACGCACAAGCCAGAAGGTCAGCCATGATCGAGTCCGGAGGGCATCCCCATACCCGGGGATGAGAGATGGCAGCTGGGGAGCGAATAAATACGGTCGCATTGGCATTTGCCGGTGCGATTTTTCTTTTGCTTGAAGGGGACTTTTTATGCGTAGAACACTGGCTTTACTGATGGCTCTTTTCCTGACGCTGGGGGCAGCAGCCCCCGGAATGGTATGGGCGGAAGCGATACCGGCTGCGGAGGAGACAACTGCGGCACTGCAGGAAAAGGCCGCGGAAGAAACGACTGAGGCCGCGGAAGAAACGGCAGCTGCGGCTTCTACGGAAGCAACGGGGGAAACAACGGCCACAGAAGAAACATCCGCCCCGGAAACGGGGGAGACACCATCCCCCGAAAAGCCAGCGGAGCCGGAGGAACCCAAGTACCTGTGGGACGCCATCAGGGAGCTGTTCGGCTTTTCTCAGGAGCCTGGGCCCCTGGAACAGCTGCAGATGTTCAACGAAAAGGGAGATGAATTGTATCCGAACCCTTCCTTTGACCCCGGCTGTTACCGGTACGAGGCAAAGGTCCCAATCCAGGGATTCCGGATAGAGGTATTGGCCTATCCGGGCGTTGCCGTGTATATTGGCGACGACTTGCTGGAAGATGGGAATATGACCGTGATCCCGGAGTGGAGCGAAGAAAAAGAGGCCACGGTTACCATCCGCCTGGTGGCGGAGGGCTGGGAAGGGGAGGACTATGTGCTTCACCTGACGCAGCTCCCCCCGGAGCCTACGGAGCTGGAGATTACCCGGGAGCCGGAGAAGACCGAGTATCTGGCGGGGGAAGAATTTGATCCTACCGGCATCAAAGTGCTTATCCATTATTCCGACGGCTCTACCCGGGAGGCCGGGGAGGAGGAGCTCTCCTTCCAGCCCCTGGGGGCGTTGACGGAAAAGGATACCTTTGTGACCATTTTCTGTGGTGACCTGGCCCAAAAGCTGGAAATCAAGGTGCGAGGTGTGCTGCCGGGAGAAGGTACCCAAGCAAGTCCCTACCTGCTGGCCACCGAAGCGGACCTGCGGGAACTGGATACCTGGGTTACGGAAGGGGACAGCCGGGCCGATAAAAGCTTTTTCCGGATGGAAAATGACATTGTTTTGACCGGGGAGTGGGACGGCATCGGCGACGAGAATACACCCTTTACCGGAGATTTTGACGGGAATAACTGCCAGATCACCATCCCGGCGGGGGGAAAGGCACTGTTTGCCAGAACCCGTGATGCGGCAATCCACGATTTAAGGCTTTACGGCCCGGAAATTGAGGATTACGGGCTGGTTAGTTACTATGTTGTGGATTATACAACCAAATCCTACGCCACATTTTCCAGAGTGACCATTGTTTCCGGCACCAAGATCCTGTATTCCGGCTTTATCGGGGGTTACGCCTCCGGACAGGACCAGGTGCTGATTGAAGACTGTACCATAGAGGAAAACGTGGTGATTGGCTACGACAAAAGTCAAAGCCATATTGGCTCCTTTGCCGGGGAATTCAACGGTACCGTGAAAAACAGCCGGAGCGCCGCCAAGGTTTACGGAGTGGATTGGGTTGGCGGTCTGATAGGCAACAAGGGCCAGTCCATGGGTAACTTTACGGTAGAGGGCAGCAGCTTTTCCGGCGCTGTTTCCGCTTCCGGGAAATATGTGGGCGGCATTGTAGGCGGCGGATATGCCGGAACCAGGCTTAGACTCGAAACGGCACCCAATGCCATGGGTGTTGTCATAGAAAATTGCACCTGCACCGGCAGCGTTTCCGGAGATAACGGTGTAGGCGGCATTTTTGGCGCGGAGGCCTGCGTTCAGCAGTTCTGGGACAACGGTGTTGGAAGAATTCGGAACAATCGGTTTACCGGTTTTGTCCGGGGCACCGGCAGCTATGTGGGCGGCGTGATCGGTTTTATGCAGTCGCTGAATGCCGATATGCGCATCAGCGGAAATTACTATGAGAATGCCGAAAAGGGAATCGGAGCCGTGGCCCATGTGGATACCAGCGGCGTTCCCAACGGCTTTCGGGATGGGACTTATTACTACGATACCTCTAAATTTGTATCCGACGGAAGAGGCGGCGTGAAAAGCTACACGGATTCCATCAACTGCGTGGAGCTGCAGCAGTATATGGCGCTGCGCACCATCGGCACCGCGGATGAGGGACAGAACCGGGCGGTATCCAAGCCGAATCTGAACCGGAAGGATGATCCGTTGGGGAAAGACCTGGATCAGCTGTGCTATACGGAGCAGGAGCCGGAGGCCCGTATTACGGACCTGGAGCTGAAAGGAAGCTGCCGGGAGGAATACGTTCAGGGAGAGGCACTGGATTTGACGGGCCTGACCTTCTGGGCGATTTGGAGCAACGGCGACGAAACGGAAGTCTCCGTAGAGGACATTACCGTTTCCGGCTATGATCCGGATCAATTGGGAGAACAGACGATCCGGTGCAGCTACGGCAATCAGGAGGTGCGGTTTACCGTAACCGTCAGCCCGCCGCCTGCGGAGGCGACGGTTTCCGTTTCCATCCTGGGGGATGTCCACCACGAGAACCCATACGCAGATGGGGGCCCCCATGGGCTGGAGAGGGGCGGCCTGATTACCTGGGCAGTGGAGCGGAACGTTGAGGCCAACGCAACGGACACCGTGTGGGATGTGATTCAGAAGGTGGCCCAGCGGCATGGCCTTTCCATGGATGCGGACGACGACAACAAATACGGCAGCATATATATCCGGGGAATTGACGGACTCTCGGAATTTGACAACGGCCCCAATTCCGGCTGGATGTATACCGTCAACGGGACCCATCCGGAGGTAGGCGTATCGGCAAGATTTATCCAGGACGGAGATGTGATCATCCTGCATTATACCGATGACTATTCCTACGAGGAGGGCGGAAATAATTACGGAATGCCCGTAGAGCTGAGAGCCGCCCCGGAGGATGTGGATGCCTATATCGACCAGATCGGTGTGGTTACCGGTACGGAAGAATGCCTGGAAAGAATCGAGCTGGCCCGGCAGGCCTATGATCTGCTATCTGACGAGGAAAAGCAGCGGGTAACCCTGTATGATGTGCTTCTGGAAGCGGAGGCGGAGTATCAGCGGCTGAAGAATGCAGACGACAAGGAAAAGGCTGCGTATGTAGAAGAGCTGATTCTCCAAATCGGCGTGGTCACTCCCGACAGCGGTAAGCTGATTCGGGCGGCCAGAGAGGCCTACAATGCACTGCCGCTGGCCCTAAGACGGCTGATTCAGAATTATACGGTTCTGGCGGAAGCCGAGGTGTCCTACGCCAAACAAACGGCTACGGAAGAGGACTGGAAAAGTGCCCGGGCGGTTATGGCAATCATCGAAAAACTGGCGACGGCTGGGCAGAACTCGGAAGAGGATGTTCAGGCAGCCAGAATGGCGTACGAGAGGCTGACGGATTTGCAGAAGCTGCTGGTAGACAACCTGGAAATGCTGGAAACGGCAGAAACGGAGATTACGGTACAAAGGGCCATGGGGAAGGTGTCCGATGCCTACATTGCCACCGGGGACTATATGGAAAAGCTGGGTACCCCCGGTGTGGGGCCCATCGGCGGCGAATGGATGGTCATTGGTTTAACCCGCTCCGGAAGGAAGGTGCCCAATGCGGAGGACTATTATCAGACGGCACTGGAATATATCAGAGGCGCTATCGACACGGAAACGGGACGGCTCCACAGGGCCAAGTCCACGGACAATTCCCGGATGATTCTGGCGCTGACAGCTTTGGGCAAAGATGCGGAAAACATAGATGGCTTCAACCTGATTCAGGGCCTCAGCGACCTGGACTATGTAAAGTATCAGGGGAATAACGGCCCAATCTGGGCACTGCTGGCCCTGGATTCCGGCAACTATCCCGCACCGGCAGGAGGAACTACCACCCGGCAGTCCCTGCTTCGGGAAATTCTCCGGGCGCAGACCTCCGATGGCGGCTGGGCCATTACGGGGGACAAGGCAGATTCCGATATGACCGGCATGGCCCTGACGGCGCTGGCACCCTACTACGAGAAGGATGACAGAGTCCAGGCGGCAGTGGACAAGGCAATTGCCAGGCTGTCCCAGATGCAGGATGCAGACGGCGGCTTTTCCACTTCCTATGGCGACGGGAATATGGTGGCTACCAGCGAATCCATTTCCCAGGTAGTAACGGCCCTGTCTGCGCTGGGCATAGACCCGGATACGGATGCACGCTTTGTAAAGGACGGCGGCTCTGCCATAGATGCGTTGCTCCGGTATTTTGTAACCGGCGGAGGCTTCAAACACATTCAGAGCGGTGAAATTGACGGCATGGCTACGGAGCAGGCCTACTATGCTTTGACGGCCTATTACCGGTTCCTGACCCGGCAGACAAGCCTCTATGATATGACGGACATCATCGACCTGGGCGGAGACCCGGAGGAGACGGCAGATACGACCGCCGCATCCGCCGTTTCGGAATTCGCTGAACCGGGGACAACGGAAAGCACACCTGCAGGAACCGGTGTTTCCTGGACGATTTTTGGAGTGAGTGTTTTGCTCGCCTACGGCCTTGGCGGCGCAACGGCAGCGATTGTACTTCCCCGGCTCCGGAAAAAGAGCAAAACGGGAGAAAAGAGGTAGTTTTTATGAATCAGAAGAAAAAAGCCAATGTAATCATGGTTCTGATCATTCTGGCAATTGCCATTGCCGGTGTGATTACGGCTTTTGTGCTGAAGACCAATACCGGCGACGGTCTGGGCAGCCAGTATAAGATTACAAAGCTCAAAGACAATGCCCTGATGGAAGCGGGGCAGACGGACGCCTGCACCATTACCGTCGTCTGCAATACCATTCTGGATAATACCGATAACCTGAACGAGGAAAAGGCCCCCTTTGTCCCTAAGGACGGTACCGTTCTTCCCAAGACAACCGTCAGTTTTGCCGAAGGGGATACGGTGTTTGAGGTCCTGAAAAAGGTCTGCGAGGCAGCGGACCTGCAAATTGAATACAGCTATACGCCTATGTACGAAAGCTACTATATTGAAGGGATCAATCATCTGTATGAATTTGACTGCGGCCCGGAGTCCGGCTGGATGTACAAGGTCAACGAGTGGTTCCCCAACTACGGCTGTTCCGCCTATACCTTGAAGGATGGGGACGACATCGTCTGGTGCTACACCTGCAACGGTCTGGGAGCAGATGTTGGCGAAACCTGGATGGGCGACTGATTATGGCCGGTGAAGCGTTTTCCAAGTGCCATCCGGCGGTGAATTTTGCCTTTTTCCTGGGCGCTATCGGCTGCGCCGTGGTCATCCAGCATCCGGCTTATGTGATTTTGGGAATTCTCTGCGGAGCAGCATACTATTTGCTGCTCCAAGGTCCAAAAGGAATGAAAAACATCTTGGCCATGCTGCCAATTTTCCTGCTTCTGACCTTTGCAAATCCCCTGTTTAACCGGTATGGCCAGCGGGTGCTGTTCCGCTATTTTGGCAGGCCTTACACCCTGGAAGCCCTTTTGTACGGCCTGGCCATCGGTGGTATCTTCCTGGAAATGCTGCTGTGGTTCGGATGCTACAATGCCGTGCTTACCAGCGACAAGTTTACGGCGCTCTTTGGAAATCAGATTCCGGGCCTGTCCCTGCTGCTGGTTATGGTTCTTCGGCTGATTCCCAATTTTCTGAGAAAGGCCGCTCAAATTGCCGGGGCGCGAAAGTCCATCGGCAAGGGGGCGGGGGATACCGCCAAAGAAAAGCTGGAGGACGGAATGTCCGTCCTGGGGGCCCTGACTTCCTGGGCCCTGGAGGGAAGCGTGGTCACGGCGGACTCTATGCGCTCCCGGGGCTACGGAACCGGAATGCGCACCAGCTTTATGATCTATCGTATGACGGGGTCAGACTGGGGGATGTTGGGTGCGATGACGGTTCTCTTTGGCATGGCTGTATTGATTGGAGACAAAAGCGCCTCATTCACCCCGATCCTGTCTATTGCGCCCATCAGCGGTTGGAATTTTCCGGGCCTTGCCGCCTACGGGGCTTTTTTGCTGCTTCCCACCGCATTACACATAAAGGAGGCCATTCAATGGCACATTTCGAGATCAAGGATCTGACCTTTTCCTATGCTGCGGCCAAGGGCAGGCACTCGCTGGAAAACGTCAATCTGTCCGTCGGGCAAGGGGAATTTCTGGTCCTCTGCGGCAGGTCCGGCAGCGGGAAGAGTACCCTGCTGCGGCAGCTGAAGACCGTTCTGACCCCCAATGGCAAGCGAACCGGAGAGGTCCTTTTCCACGGCATTCCCCTGAAGGAGGTTTCTGACCGGGACCAGTCCGGTAAAATCGGCTTCGTCATGCAGAACCCGGATGACCAGATCGTAACGGATAAGGTCTGGCACGAGCTGGCCTTTGGCCTGGAAAGCCTGGGCTGCGACCAGAAAGAAATGCGAGGCCGGGTGGCGGAAATGGCCTGCTACTTTGGCATTCAGGATTGGTTTCACCGGGATGTAGCGACACTCTCCGGCGGGCAGAAGCAGCTACTCAATCTGGCTTCCATCATGGCCATGCAGCCGGAGGTGTTGATTCTGGATGAGCCAACCAGCCAGCTGGACCCCATCGCGGCTTCGGACTTTCTGAACACGGTACGAAAAATCAACATGGAGCTGGGTACCACCGTTATTATCACCGAGCACCGGCTGGAGGATATTTTCCCCTATGCCGACCGGGCGGTGGTGATGGATCAGGGCAGAGTACTTGCGGATGACATTCCCGGAAAGGTGGGTCAGCTGCTGTTTGAAGAAAACAACCCCATGTTTGCCGCCATGCCAACCCCGGTGCGGGCATACTATGGGGCCGGTGGAACCGGGGAAAGCCCCCTGACCGTCCGGCAGGGGAGAAGCTGGCTGAGCAGGGAGTTTCCTAAGGAACCGAAAACAAAAGCCATCCCCGCTCCCGCTTTGCCGGAAGAGGTGGAAAATCCGGCCCTGACGCTGAAGGAGCTTTGGTTTCGGTATGAAAAGTCTTCTCCGGATATTCTTCGCGGCGTCAGTGCGGAGGTTCCCGCAGGAAGCCTATATGCCATCCTGGGCGGCAACGGCGCGGGAAAGTCCACTACGCTGAAGGCCATTTCCGGCATTTGCAGACCCTACAGGGGGAAGGTGACGCTGTTTGGAAAGCCTGTGGAAAAATATAAGTCCACGGAATTGTTCCGAGGCTGTCTGGCCATGCTGCCTCAGGACCCCAAGAGTCTGTTTGTAAAAAAGGCCGTCCGGGAAGATTTGGCGGAAATGACCAAGGACAGGCAGGAAATTGAACGGATCGCCGCGCTTTGCCAGGTAACAGAGCTGCTGGACAGCCACCCCTACGACCTTTCCGGCGGCGAGCAGCAGCGGGCGGCCCTGGCCAAGGTGCTGCTCACCAAACCCAGACTTCTATTGCTGGACGAGCCTACCAAGGGGATCGACAGCTTCTTTAAGGAGACTTTTGCAGGCATCCTGGCGGATTTAAAGAAACAGGGAATTACCATTGTTATGGTGTCTCACGATGTGGAATTCTGTGCCAGATATGCAGACCGGGTTAGTATGTTCTTCGACGGCCAGATATTGACTACGGATACACCGCGCCGATTCTTTGGGGCAAACAGCTTTTATACCACCGCGGCCCACCGGATGAGCCGCCATGTGTTTGAGGGGGCGATTACGGTTGAGGATGTTGTACAGCTCTTCCGGGAAAATACCCATGAATGAATTCTTTGTTTCTACCATCGATGAAAAGGCCGGGGAGCTGGCACGGCACTATGGACTGGGCATTGAAATTGCGGAGTTCTGCACCGCCTGGAATATGGACGAACGGCTGGAGGAAGCGGAAAAGCGGGTTCAGGCCCAGGTACGGGAGATTCCCAACCGGGTTCTTCATGCCCCGTTCAGTGAGCTGTTTCCCTGTGCCATTGACCCCTTGGTAAGGAAAACGGCGGCATACCGTTACCGTCAGGCCATTGCTTTGGCCAGGAACTACGGCGCGCAAAAGGTTGTTATCCACGGCGGATTTTACGAAAAGCTCTATTTTCCGGAGTGGTTTACGGAGCAGAGTATCCTTTTCTGGAAGGATTTTTTAAAAGAAGATCCGGGCGTGGAGCTTGTTTTGGAAAACGTGCTGGAGCCGGAGCCTGGGTTCCTCAAGAAAATTGTGGAGGCGGTGGACCATCCCAAGCTGAAGCTGTGCCTGGATGTGGGCCATGTAAACGCCTATTCCAAGATTCCGGTTATGGATTGGCTGGAGGACTGTGGGCCCTATGCTTCCCATTTTCATCTCCATAATAACGATGGAACCTGGGATACGCACAGCGCTCTGGCAGAGGGAACAATCCCCATGGAGACCCTGCTGGAAAAAATCAGGGACCTATGTCCCGGGGCAACCGTGACCCTGGAATTAATGGAAGCGGAAAGCTCCATAAAATGGCTCCTTTCTCAAAAAATCATCAAGGCGAAGGGAGAGAACCTATGAAAAAGTCTCACATTGTTACGCTGCTCTTTTTCCTGCTGGTGATTCCGGCAACGCTCTGCTTTGGAATGCGGCTTACGGGAAGAGCCTATTATCTTACCAGCACGCTGGTAATTATCGAAATTCTGGTGCCCTTCCTGCTGGCCTTTGAAAGCCGTAAGCCCCAGGCAAGGGAATTGGTCGTTATTGCGGTGCTGTCTGCCCTAGCGGTTGCGGCCCGGGTGGTGATTCCCATTCCCAATTTTAAGGCCATTTTTGCCATCATCATGCTGTCCGGCATCGCATTCGGGCCGGAGGCTGGCTTTTTGGTGGGGGCGGTCTCCGCCTTTGCCAGCAACTTTTTCTATGGCCAGGGCGCCTATACCCCCTGGCAGATGTTTGCCTACGGGGCAGGGGGGATGCTGGCAGGCTTCCTGTTTGCCAAGGGAAGATTGCCGCAAAAGAAGGGCGTTATGGCAGTGTCCGGTTTTTTGGCCTGCGTGCTGTTTATTGGACCGTTGCTGGATACCTGCTCTGTTTTTCTGACCTTGCCGATTATCAATCTGCAAACGGCCTGGCCTTTGTATGTTTCCGGCTTCCCGGTAAACGTGAGCCAGGGCATCTGTACGGCCCTGACCATGCTGCTTTTTGGAAAACCGCTGCTTGAAAAACTGGACCGGGTAAAGCTGCAATACGGCATGACGGAGGATGAAGATGGGGTTTGAGGCCTGCCACCCGGCGGTGAATTTGATCTTTTTCGCCGCCGTGCTCTATGGCTCTGCCAGCTTCCGGCACCCGGTGTTTCTGGCGATTGCATATTTCGGTGCCTTTGCCTACAGCGTCAAACGCCGGGGCAGGGGGGCGGTGGTGTTCAACCTGTGCCTGCTGCCTTTGATGGCGGCCTTTGCTCTGTATTACAGCTCCTACCACCATTTCGGCGTTACCGTTCTGGGGAAAAACTTTGTGGACAACAATTTGACTCTGGAAAGCCTGGTGTATGGCCTGGTGATCGGCCTGCGGGCTGCCACAGTGTGTATGTGGCTGGAAGCCATGTTCCGCGTGGTGTCTTCAGACAAGGTGGTGTACCTGTTTGGAAAAATCAGCCCGCTTTTGTCCCTGTTTCTGACCGTTCTTCTGCGATTACTCCCCAGAATCGGACAGGAGGCAAAACGCATCAATCTGGCCCAAAAGGGGATTGGCAGAGGCAGCAACCAAGGCAGCCTCTGCCAGCGGCTTGTAAACTGCCTGAGAATTTTCTCCATGCTCATTACCTGGATGATTTCGGCCTTGGCGCTGGAATCCGACTCCATGCGTGCCCGAGGCAGTCTGCTGAAAGGACGGACGGCATTTTCCATTTACCGCTTTGACAACCGGGATCGTGCCTTTGTGATTGCGCTCTTTGCCTGCATTACCCTGACCGCCATGGGGGTCATCTTAGGAGCCAGCAAAATGTGGTACAACCCCCGGATCATCTGGCGGCCGTTGAACGGCGCAGGATTGCTGACAGCTGCCGGATACCTTGCATTGTGCCTGATGCCTATGGGTATGGAACTGTTTACAGAGTACCGATTTCAAAAGGCACGCGCATAAAAATGCCCCCTTCCGAACATTTGTGAACGGAAGGGGTGCTTTTTTGCGAATTTTAGAAGAACCGCTTTTTCTTGGAAACAACAGCCACAGCGCCAAGAGAGACGGTGCTGAGGGCAAAGATACCGAAAGCCAGCTCGGGATGGCTCCGGTCGCCGGTTTTGGGGTTGGTGGGGTCAACCCGTTTCCATTTGGCGTACACATGAACGGTTTCGCCCTGAACCACATCCACCTTGCTTACAGGCTCTTCCAGTGTGGAATCGGAGTACCAGCCGCAGAAATAGTAGCCGCTCTTGGTGGCCTTGGGCAGCTTGTAGGCCCTTTGCTCCGCAACGATCTGCTTTCCAGAGGCGTTGTGGTAGTAGATATATCCGGCGGGCTTCCAGGTAGCCGTCAGGGTGAAGCTCTCTGTAACGGCCTTTTCAAAGTTGTAGGCGGTACCGTCCTTTGCCCAGCCGTCGAAAATCTCGGCATCTGCCGTGGGCTTTGGAGGTGTGGGACATCTGTGGTTGTACTTTACCTGATATTCCCTGTAGGCCTTGGCATCCCCGCTGTCCAGATAGAAGGTGACGGTATAAGTCTGGACTTCCCAGTTGGCGGTGATAATCAGATTCCCGGTGGTACCCTTGGCAATGGTGGTTATTCCTGCGGAATTTTTGGTGACACCCTTGCCGCTCCAGCCCTTAAAAATATAGCCGTTTTTGCTTACATCCGGCAGAGTGAGGGGCAGGGAGGAGGCGGAATATTCGGCAGGCAGACTGGCATCGTTGATGCCGCTATAGGTAATTTTGTAAAGCTTTTCCGGGGTACCCATAGATGCCTGGGCGGAGCCGCTGGTGCTGCCTGCAGCTTTCCCGTTGATGGTCTGGCCGGAAACAAGATATCCGTCAGCGACCTTGTAGGAAACAGTGATGGTATAGGGGGTACCGCTCCGGAAGGTGCCGTCGTCAGGGCTGGCCGAGACTGCCATGTCGGTTACATTGCTGCTGTTGGCTGTGGCCTTCAGATCACCGACAGACTTCCCAACGCTAAAGCCGGTGACGGTAAACTCTACCGTAAGCTTTTTCTTATCAACGGACTTGCCGCAATCCGGGCATTTGGCAGAGACAGCGGAAGCGGAAACGCCTTCCCATACATGGGGGTGGGTGCAGTCGCAGCCGGGCCGCTGGCATACGCCATTGCCGTCTAAATCGTGGCCAAGAATCTCGCCGTATTCCACGCCGCAGATCTGGCATACAGGCTTCCGGGAGCAAACGGCGGTTTTGGGGTCGTAGCTGCATTTTGCGCCGGAAACCAGAACGGCATCGCATACGGAGCATACGATATCATGGGTGCCGTTTGCCTTGGATTTGGGCGTTTGTGTGCAGGCAACTTTGTTGCCCATGGATTCCCCGCATAGCTTACAATAATCCTCGTGGGCGGCTTCTCCGGTGACCTGCCGGGGCTTATCTGCCTTTTCGTGATGAACTTCACCGTATTCTGCACCGCACAGGGCACAAACGGCTTTCTTGTCGCAGCTTGCGGTGCCGCCGGAACATTTCTCTTCTACGGTGTGCCCACAGCCGGAATAGCGAATTCTATGGGTATCGTTTCCGATGGGGGTGTAGGTCGGTGTGCCGCTGTGTACATTGGAGGCCGTTCCAATAGAGCCGCCGCAGTCCTGACATTTGGCAGGCTCAAAGCAGGTGGCAGGGGTGCCAACCTGGCAGCTGACGGGAGTACTTTTGGCACCGCAATCAGAACACACATGGCTATGCATACCATCCCCGTTAGGAACCCAGGCAGTTCCCCAATTGTGGTCTGCGGAGACTTCCTGCCCGCAGTCCTTGCATTTTTTGGTGTGCTTGTCGCCACTGGAAACCCAGGAAGAATAATCGTGGCTGCCGGATTGGGAAGCGTCACAGCCGGAAACGGTACAGAAACGTGTGTGTGTCGTTTCGTCGGAGGCCCAGTTACCCCAGGCGTGGCTGGGGGAGGGAGCAGTACGGGTTTCGTTGCACTTACTGCATCGTTCGGTGGTGCAGGTTTCTTTTACCCAATCGTGGTCACAGCTATCGTCTCCGTCGTCGGAATGTACTGCGGCCTCTCCGCCGCTATCCGTGTCTGCCCAGGCCCCAATGGGCACCATGGTCAAAAGCATACACATAAGCAGGAGAAGCGCAGTCAGTCGTTTCTTCATAGAAAAAACCTCACTTTCCAAGGCTTGAATCATGCCTCTACAGTATATGCAAAGGCGGATAGAGTATGGGAGCACCGATGCCTTGATCCTGAAGATATTCTAGCACAGTCTTAGTGCCTTTTCAATGGCCTTCAGGAAGAATTAAGGTTTCGTTTGTATAATAATACCAGTCTGCCCAATAAGAAACCCTCCGGCGTGGAGCCGGAGGGAAAACAGGTTACCACATTCTTCTTCTCCAGGTGTGCCGGGAGAAGAGGCAAAGGATAGGGAAAATTTCCAGTCTGCCAAGAAGCATATCGAAGATCAATACCAGCTTACTCAATACGCTGAAGCCGGAAAAATTACAGGTAGGGCCTACCGCTTCCAGGCCGGGGCCAATGTTATTGAAGCAGCACAGCACCGCAGAAAAATTGGTACCGGTGGAGAACCCGTCCAGGCTTAAGATCAAAAAGCTCAAAAACAGGATGAACACATAGGCGATGAGATAGGCGTTGGTGGTTTCTACCACCTTGTCGTCCACCACCTGGTCGTTGTTCCGCACCAGCTGAACCCGGTTGGGGTGGAGCATCTGCAAAAAGCTTCGGCGCAGGCTCTTGAAAAGCAGAAGGACTCTGGATACCTTCATGCCGCCGCCGGTGGACCCGGCAGAGGCGCCGATGACCATCAGACACAAAAGGATGGTTTTCGAAAAGCTGGGCCACTGGTCAAAATCCGTGGTGGCAAAGCCGGAGGTGGTCATAATGCTGGATACCTGGAAGGCGGCATGGCGGATGGTTTCCTCCATGGTGCCATACATCCCCCGGATGTTCCATACGATCAAAGCGATGCTTACAAAGGCAATGCCAAAATAGGCGTGGAGCTCTTCGTCTTTCAGAACGCTGCGGACCTGGCCGATGAGCAGCAGGTAATAGCAGCTGAAATTTACGCCGAAAAGGAACATAAAAATGGTGGTTACGTTCTGCAAATAGGGACTGTAGCTGGCAAAGGAATCGTTCCTGACGCCAAAGCCGCCGGTACCGGCAGTGCCAAAGGCATTGCATACGGCTTCAAAGGCAGGCATTCCGCCGATGAGCAGGAAAAATACATCCGCAATGGTAAGAATGATGTACAGCACATACAGAATGGCAGCGGTCTTGCGCATTTTGGGTACCAGCTTGCCCACGCTGGGGCCGGGGCTTTCCGCCCGCAGCAGGTGCATGGTAAAGCCGTTGCCCTTATCCCCGCTGGGTACGATGGCCAGAAGGAATACCAGCACCCCCATGCCGCCGACCCAGTGGCTGAAGCTGCGCCAATAAATGATGCCCTTGGACAGGTCCTCCACAGCGGGCAGGATAGATGCGCCGGTGGTGGTAAAGCCGGAGACGATTTCGAATAAAGCATCAATAAACTTGGGAATTTCACCGGAAACAACAAAGGGCAGGCATCCGGTAAGGCTGAGAATAATCCAGCTCAGGGCAACACAGACCATGCCGTCTGTGGCGTAAAAATTGCTCTTGGCCCCCCGGCACAGGAGCCGGAGAACACCGGAAATTACCAGCAGCAGAAAAATGGTGACGACAAAGCCGCGGATGGCGTTTGCTTCGTGGAGATGGCGGCTGATGAGCAGGGCAGGAAGCATAAAGATGGCTTCCAGGGAGAGAATCTGGGCGATGAATCGCCCCATCATTTTATAGTTCATGGGGCGGTTCCTCAGGCGAAGATGTCATTGAGCTGCCGCAGGACTACGCCGCTGTTGGTAACCACAATGACGGTATCCCCGGCGTGGAACATGGTGTCGCCGTTGGCAATTTCCGTGGCGGCCCCATGGCTGACGCTGACGATCAGAACATTGGACTTGAGCTTCAGCTCCTTCAGAGGGACCCCACAGTGGCGGGTGTTTTCGTCGGCCAGAAACTCCATGGCCTCGGCCTGACCGTCGGCAATGGAGTGGACAGAGATGGCGGCACCGGTCTGGTTCTGCATGGCCCGGACATAGCGAACGATGTTGTTGCAGCACAGCTCCTTGGGGCACACATAGCTGCCCAGGGACAGGGTGCTCAGTAAGCTGTGGTTATCCGCGTGGCCCACCTTGGTAATGACCTGTGGAACCCCTTTGGAGATGCCGTACAGGGAGACAATCATATTCAGCTCGTCAATCCCCGTCAGGGTTACCAGAGCATCACACTGGGAAAGACCTTCGCTTTCCAGAAGATACTGGTCCGTGGCGTCTCCGTGAATCACCTCTGCCCCGGGAAGAAGGGCGCACAGCTCCTTGCAGCGCTCCAGATTCTGCTCCACAATGACGCAGGAGATGCCGCCTTTCATAAGGCGGTTTGCCAGATAGTAGCTGACCCGGCCGCCGCCGCAAAGCATCACCCGCCGGACCTGCCGGGTAAGGATGCCCAGGTTCTTCAGCAGGGTGGTCAGGTTTTCGGACAGGGCGGTGATAAACAGCCGGTCCCCCTCCCGCAAGGTAAAGTCGCCGCCGGGGGTAATGGCGGAGCCGCCCCGGAGAACGGCGCACACCAAGACCTTGCACTTAATGATGGACTTCATATCCATCAGCTTCACGTTGCAGAGCTTACTTTTAGCATCCACCCGCAGCTCTACAATTTCTGTCCGGCCCTTGGCAAAGGTATCACGCCGGAGAAAGCCGGGGTACTTTAAAAGCCTGTCAATTTCCGTAGCGGCCTGATTTTCGGGATTAATCAGCATGGACAGGCCGAACAGGTCCCGCATTTTAAAAATTTGTTCGGTGTACTCCGGATTCCGGACCCGGGCGATGGTATGAAGCTTGGGGTTCATAGAGTGGGCAGTGGTGCAGCACAGAAGGTTTACTTCGTCCGCCCCGGTGGCGGCAATCAGCAGGTCCGCATTTTCCACACCGGCCTGGCGCAGAACCTCCATTGAAGCGCAGTTACCCTGAACGGAAATGACATCATACCGCTCGATACTGTCCTCCAGCCTTTGGAGCTTGGAATCGATGACGGTTACATCGTAGCCCTCTCCGGTGAGCTGACGGGTCAGGGTAGAGCCTACCTTGCCGTCGCCCGCAATGATAATATTCATATCTGCCTCCGTGATCGAAAATACCAACCGGAAACCCGGTTTTAAAAACATATGTCATTATACCATTTCCTTACAGAAAAGGCAATGGGGTCTATGAAAAGGCTGTGCGAAAGAAAAAAATGCCCGAAAGAGCTCTTGCTGCAAATGAGCTCTTTCAGGCGTATTTTATAGATGTTGCTTCAAATCGTGGATAAGCATCAGAAATACCAGAAGGAAGCCAAGGTAACCGTTGAGACCGTAGAGAATGTTGATGAGCCCTTTGTAAGGCACCAGGCAGGCAATCAGGCAGCCAAGAATGCCCAATACGGCGGTAATGGGTTTGTACCTGGGGGAACCTTCGTGAGCGACGGAGCGGACACCGGTCCACAGCAGGGGAACTGCCGAGGTGTAGATTCCGGCGCAGATAATCAGGGCAAACAGCTGGGCGACTACCGGAGAGATTTCCCCGGCAAGAATCAGAGCGGGGATATCTGCGGCGGCCGTTCCGTCGATGTGCCCAAAAATGGCGGTGCAGCACAGGGCGGCTGCGCCGAAGATAAAAAGGGTGGACAGGAGCATTCCGTTCCGCACGGGCCGGAGCTCGTTTTTACCGCCCAGCTCCGCAAGAAAAGCGGCAAACCATAAAATTACGAACCCACCGTAGCTGGCACCGGAGGCAATGGGATTTCCGTTGCCAACCTGGGCCATGGCCTGGCGATAGGTACCGGCATCAACCGCCTGCATCCCTCCCCGGATGGCATTCCACCCTGTAAAGGTGGCCACGGTGGAGACAAACAGGATCATAAAAATGATGACAGGGCCTACCCGGCTTAAAGCCTTGACGATGCCGTTCAGGCCGTAGATTACGGTAGCCACTGCCAGCACGGCCAGTACCACAGCCCCAACCCACAGGGGCATTCCCCATTGCTGGGCCGCAGTGGCGCTGGCACCGCCGCACATGACTACAAAGCTCATGTAGCAGAACAGGGCGGAAAAGAGGTCGAAGAATTTTCCAATGTATTTCCCGGCGGTATCTCCCAGGACACTGCCATAAACCTGATAAATATCCCCCCCGCGGCGCAGCTTCAGCCGGTGACCGTTGACGGCAAAAGAAAGGTTGGTATAAACGTAGATGAGTGCGGTAACCAGAATGACAATCCAGAATCTGGAGCCGTAGGAGGCTTCATACTGAACAAGTTCCTGCATGGTGGCAAATCCGGCGCCGATGTAAAAGGAAATACAGGAGCCACAGATGGCTAGGGTACGGCGAAAGTGAGAATTACCCATGGCGGCCCCCCAGTTTTTTCTGCAGCTTGATCGCGAAGGCACCCCACAAAGCACTGTAGAAGGGCAGGCAGTCCTTCCTGCCCCAGTAATATTTGCAGGGACTGTCCTTCCACTGCCGGAGCCAGGTGAACAGGGAGACCCGTCCGGTTTTTAACCGGGCCCGCAGGTCTTCAATTTCTACCAGGGCGCAGAAGGGCTCTGCAATTTCCTTCCGGGCAGTATCAATAACCCGGGGCACCAGCATTCCCTGGGCCCACAGCACCGGCAGGGGCATTCCCGCTACGGTAGAGGCGTAGCTCCAGGTAGAGTTCCGGAAATTGATCTCCAAAAAGTAGAGAGAATCGTCCTGATCTACCAGAAATTCAATTTCAAAGATTCCCTCAAAGCCTACCTCTGCCAGCATGGCGCTGAGCTTCCGCCGCAGCTCCTCGTTGTGGAGGCTGCCCACCGTCATATAGGGGCTGTAGCTGTCGTCCAGAAGGTAATTGTAGGAGCAGGCAATGGAAATCAGGGTGTTCTGCCCCCGATTGACGCTGAGCCCCTCCATGCAAAGCTCGTTTTTCTTGACAATGTATTTCTGAAGCAGCACCTGGGGACTGCGGATGTGCTTGTAGGCCTCCCGGAGCTCCTCCTCGTTATGGCAGATAAACATATCGCCTTTCCAGTTGGAAATGGTGGAGATAATGGCCTTGGTGATGATGGGATATTCCAGGTTTTCCGGAATTTCACCCACATTTACAACGTGCGTTTCCAGGAATTGAAGCCCATGCTTCCGGGCAAGCATCAGAATGTTTTCTTTGTTCTGGAATTGGGCAATCCGCCCGGCGGCACCGGCATTGTAAAAGAAAAACCGATCCTTTAATTCGTCGTACCGGGCATCCAGGAAATTGGTAATGGTATCGTCGGAGGTATAAACAAAGGGCTTGTTTTCTTCGTTTCCGAAGGTATTCAGCAGAATCCGGTAGCCTTCTTCAATGGTATCTGCAAAGTGAATTTCCTTTGCGTACTTACTTTTTGAGGTGATCCGTTGGGGGCTTCGCAGGACAATCAGAATGGGGCAGAGGCCGGCCTCTCCCAGGGAGCGGACAATCCCCAAGGGATTGTAGTGCTCTGCGCAAAATACAATATGCTTATAAGACTGTAAGATAGAATCCATGTTCCAGGTCCCTCATTTCAAAGATTCGGAATATAGTATACAGGAAATACAGGGGAGAATCAAGCCTGTTTTTTGGGTCAGACAGCCAAATTCTGAATCCAGCTGCCCTTTTTCAGCATAAATAGGCCCAAAATACATTTCAGCATATCCGGCAGCTGGCAGATGGCATACAGGGGCAGAATGGGGAGATCCGTAAATCGGCTCAGGCAGAAGGCCAAAGGTACACCGAACATCCACATAAATCCGCTGTCAAACAGGAAGGTGATAACGGTCTTGCCTCCGGACCGGAGGGTAAAATAGGTGGCGTTGGCGAAGGCGTGGAAGGGCATGGGCAAGGCACTGATAAGAATCAGATATTGGGCAAGTCTCCGGACGCTGTCGCTGGTGTTGTAGATTCGGGGGAAAAGGCCGGATCCCAGCGCCACCAGGCTGCCAAACAGAATCCCCATGGCTACGGAAAAGACGGTAAGCTTTCGATTGGCATCCCGGAGTGCGTCCTCCGGCAGGCCGGCTCCCTGCATTCGCCCCATGAGAATTCCTACACTGGATCCCAGGGAGAGGTAAACCACGCTGGACAGATTGATAAGGGTGGAGCTGATGTTTACGGCGGGTACTACATCCAGGCCGCAGGTGGAGTAGCACTGATTGATAATGGCAATGCCGGAGGACCACAGGGTTTCGTTGAGAAGAAGAGGAGCACCGGTAATGACAATGGTTTTAAAGAGCTTCCCCGGAATTTGGAAGGTGGCGTAGGCACCCCGGATAAAGGGGTGCTTCTGGCTGTTCCGGTGACACCAGGCAGCAACCAGCAGGAGTTCTACATATCTGGATATGACGGTAGCCAGGGCGGCGCCCTTGACCCCCATGGCCGGGGCACCGAAGTGGCCGAAAATAAAAACATAGTTAAGGAACAGGTTTACAAATACCGCCGCAACACCGGCCACCATGGGAACAAAGGTTTCTTCGCTTTCCTTCAGGGTCCCGGAGTAGGCATTGGCGATTCCAAAGGGCAGCAGGCCCCAGAACATAACGGAAAGGTACTCCCGTCCGTAGTTTAAGACTTCAAAGGCATCCGCGGCGCTTCCTTCCCCGGTAAGATACAGGCTGATAAGGGGTACCCGGAAGAAAAAGAGAACAGCGCCCGCCAAAAGAGACAGCAGGGTGCAAACAATGAGCTTGTATCGGAAGGTATACCGAATTCCCTCGTTGTCGTTGTTCCCATGAAACTGTGCGGTGAAGATTCCGGCACCGGAGGTGGCGCCGAAGATACATAGGTTAAAAACGGTAAGAATCTGATTGACGATGGATACGCCGCTCATAGGCAGGGTACCCACCTGGCCCACCATGATGTTATCCAGCAGGGATACAAAATTGGTAATGCCCGTCTGGATGATAATAGGGACGGCGACCTGCAGTACCCGCCGGTAAAAGGCCTGGTCGCCGATGCATCGGGACAGTCTGTTTTTCTTCACTTTTTCAATTTCCTTTTCCATTTGTCTCCAAGCATGGCATCCACCAGCTGCTCAACCTCGGTTTTTTCACCGTTCAAAATTCGCATGACATCGCTGATCTGGTCTTCGCCGGCCTTGCGAAAGAGGCGGATTACTTTTTTTTCCTGAGAGGTCAGCATCATAGGGTAGACGGCTTTGTTTTTTGCGGCTTTTTTTACGTTTTTTTCAGCGGCTGTCGCTTTCTCCGCGTTCAGGAGAGAGACTTGTGTTACCCCTGTGGCCTTGGCAATGGCTTTCAGGGCAGCCTGAGTCAGTTCCAACTCTCCACGCTCGGCTTTGCCGATGACCAGGGGAGACAGGCCTACGGCCTTTGCCAGCTGGGCCTGGGTCATTTTTGCGGCGGTTCTGGCCTGGCGGATACATTCGCCGGTTTTCTTTCCCATGCTGAATCTCCTTTAATAGCGCATGATATGGGGCAGCACCTTCCGGCCCACCCGATAGGGGATGCCCTCCAGGGCTTTTTTGGCGTTTAGCAGCTCCTGGCGGATGGGCAGGCCCTGGGGGCAGTGCTGCTCACATTTTCCGCAGCCGATGCAGTTTCCCGGGCCGGTGTAGTCCTGGCGGACGCCGGTGATCATAAAGTATTCCGTCAGGGCTTTCCAGTAGCCGTCGGAAGCCATCCGGTTATAGGCCGCGAAGGTGCCGGGAATGTCCACCCCCTTGGGGCAGGGCATACAGTAGCGGCAGCCGGTGCAGCCGACTTCCATGTTTTCGTTGATGGCGGCTACCACCTTGGCGTACAGGTCCCGGTCCGCCGATCTCAGGCTCCCAGGCTTGGAAGCGTCGGCAGTGTGCAGATTCTCTTTGACCATATCCAGGGAGTTCATGCCGGACAAAACGCAGGTGACTTCCTTCTGGTCCCACAGCCAGCGAAAGGCAAACTGGGCAGGGGTAAGGCCGGTCCTCTCGATGATCTTTTTGGCGGAGCCGGGAAGACTTCCTGTCAGCCGCCCACCCCGCAGAGGCTCCATAATGATGACCGGCAGCCCCTTTTCCGCGGCTTTTTTTAGGCCGGTACGGCCTGCCTGGGAGTTTTCGTCCAGATAATTATACTGGATCTGGCAGAAATCCCAGTCGTATACCTCCAGCAGCCTACAGAACATATCGGAATTTCCGTGATAGCTGAAGCCCACCTGGCGGATGGCACCCGACTTTTTCTTTTCTTCCAGCCAATCTTTGATCCCCAGGTCAATGAGCCGCTGCCAGGTTTTGGTATCCGTCAGCATATGCATCAGATAGTAGTCCACATGGTCGGTTTTCAGGCGGCGCAGCTCTTCGGAAAAATAGGATTCCATCTGGTCCGGCTTTTTCAGCAGATAGTGGGGGAGCTTGGTGGCAATGTTTACCTGTTCCCGGATGCCGTTCCGGGCCAGAATTTCGCCCAGGGCCGCTTCGCTTCCGGGATAGATATAGGCGGTATCAAAGTAGTTGACGCCGCCCCGGTAGGCTTCCAGAATTTCCTGCTCGGTTTTGGCAAGGTCGATTTTTCCGGCAGTCTGGGTAAAACGCATACAGCCGTAACCCAGCACGGATAGGGGATTGCCATATCGGTCCAAGCGGTATTGCATAATCTGTTCCTCCTGCAATCATTTTCCCCATTATACCGTTTCTGCGGGAAATTGGCAATGGGGAAAAAGAATTCCAGACGATGGTTGCGTGAGTTACAAATGTGTGGAACAGTTCAATAAATGGGGATTTGTAGGGTTAGTTGAATGGTGTCCGCCTGCGGGAAAAATCCCCATTCCCCCCTCCTGCATGGAGGGGGTGG
>CAKTHQ010000018.1 GCA_934565415.1 uncultured Oscillospiraceae bacterium | reverse complement strand
GTCCCCTCCACCCCCGCCCACTGCGGTGGGCACCCCCTCCATGCAGGAGGGGGAAGAGCTTGCCGCCGGTACCTACCGTTTACCCCGACAAATCCCCATTCGTCGGACTAACACAGAAATCCCCCCGGCTTTCGCCGGAGGGAGAGAGGATCATTTGGCTGCCTTTCTTTGCTCTTTGGGGACCATCAGTTCTTCCACCGTGGGCATAAACAACAGGCAGATGAGGGCCGCCGTGAAGCCGCCGTTGTACAGGCAGAAGCCGCCGTGGAGCATGGGGACAGAGGTGACCAGCAGGAAGTGGCACAGGCCCAGGAAGAAGCCGATCTTCCAGCCGTATTTATCCACCACGGGAGACAGGCCGTTGGAGTAACAGGCCCCTACCAGGATGCTCTGGGAATCGATATAGTGCACAAAGGTGCCGCCGATGGGCCCGGCCAGCAGCTCGAAGGCCGCCGCCCCCAGAAAGTAGCCCAGGAGCATGGGCCAGGTGTTAAAGGGATGGGACCCGGAATTGCAGGTGGCCAGCATGCAGAACATCACGCCAAAGGTGACGCCGTTGAAGGTAGCCCCCACCAGATTATAGTACCCCAGGATAAACAGCCCGAAGAAGCCGAAGTTCATCAGAAATACATCGTTGCCCAAAGAGCTGCTGACGCTGGCCACCCGTTTGCCGGAGGTGATGAACTTCCAGTACTTGTCCAGGGTACCGCCCATACACAGGGCCAGGACAATGGCGGTGCCGTAGAGGCAGATGCAGAAAATGTTGGCAAAGTTCCGGGAGGCCACCTGCAGCGTTTCCGCGTCCGGGGCATCCGGCAGAGAGGCACCCATGGTCTTAAAGAAAATGGCCTGCATCATAAAGGCGATCATGCCCACAGGCAGGGCCGCGCTGTAGAGATCGTAGCCCCTGTGCACCGTGGGCGAATGGGTCAGGCCCGCGGGAACCAGGAAGCCGATCACCAGACCCGCCCCGATGGCCAGGGCTACACCGGGCACATTAAACCCCAAAAACGTTTCCGAAGGGTAGCGCACCATCAGATCGGAGATCAGCGGCGCAATACCGGTGGTAAACAACATGGCGGTAACGGAGTCCTTCAGCGGCTGCTTCTTCACCCAGCAATAGAGCATGGCTCCCAGGATGGTGGGCCAGATGTTCAGAATGTTGATGCCCCAGGAACCGAAGCCCGTGGTCAGGATCACAGCTAAGGATGCAGCCGTGTCCATTTTTGCCCCAAACACCAGATACAGACCCAAAGCCGTAAAACCAACCAGGCTCATATTCAGCAGGGTACCCGTGTAGCCGCCAACGGCAAAATAGTTGGTAGGCACCTTGCAGGGCTGGCTCAATATCTGCCACATACCCCAGAATATCTTCCCCCGGTCCGGCGCGATCACCGCGGCCAACAAAAACGCAGAGGCAAGCAGGAAGGAAAAGCGTTTTAAAAAGTCGCTTTCCGGCATATCTTTGAATTTTTTCATGTTTTCCTCACTAAAAAGGTAAAGATGGCTGATTTAGAAAAAAGCAGAGGCCCGCAGGCCCCTGCTCAGTTTGTGAAATCGCCTCGCAGAGCTCACCGACAAAAGTCGGCAGTGAGCCGTATTGTCTTACGCCTTGGGCTTGCGGACGTAGCAGTACCACATGAGCAGTGCCACGGAGCAGCCGCCTACGATGTTGCCCAGGGTCACGGGGATCAGGTTGCCCGTAAAGTACCGGCCCCAGCTCAGCGCCTCAAAGGCTGCGCCCTCGGCATAGAACTGCTTGCCAAACAGGCCCAGCATACAGTAGGTCATATCGGCAATGGAGTGGTTGAAGCCGCAGGTAACGAAGAAGCACACCGGGATCCAGGCGCCCAGTACCCGGCTGGCCCCATCCTTACCGGCAAGGCTCATAAGGACACCCAAGGTCACCAGAATGTTGCACAGCACGCCCATAAAGAAGGCGTTCTGGAAGGGCATGGTCATCTTCCCCTGGGCGACCTTCATAGAAGCGATGGCCAGAGCGTTGGCGGTATCCCCATTGGCGGCATTCAGCCAGCCAAAGCGGGCGCAGACAAAGCTCAGGAACATAGAGCCCAGGAAATTGCCGATGTAAACCACGACCCAGTTGCGAAGCATTCCGGCTAACGTCGCCTTTTTATCCAGCACGGAGATGAAGATCAGGGTGTTGCCGGTAAACAGCTCCGCACCGGTGAGGATCACCGTGCCCAGGCCGAAGGCAAACAGAATACCGGAGATCATACGAACGGTGGAGTTCCCCACTACCGTGTAGGTGGCCATATTGGTCACCACGGAGGGAACGCCGATCAGAAATCCCGCCAAAATTCCCAGCAGCAGCATTTTCACGGTGGGCAGCTTGGTCTTACCCGCGCCGGCTGCGGAATAATTGTTGGCAGCTTCTGCCATCGTAAAGAGATTCATTCTGAAAACCACCCTTTCTTACAGGCGCTTTTCCGCAGCCTCCACAACGTGCTTCATCAGCACGGAGGTGGTAACGCTGCCCACGCCGCCGGGGACGGGGGTGATGGCCTCAACGATAGGCTCCACCTCGTCGAACTTGGCGTCACCGGCAATGCCGCCCAGGCCGCCCTTGGCATTGGGCTTATTGGCATCCCAGTTGATGGAAACATCAATGACCACCTGGCCGGGACGGACATAGTCGCGGGTCAGGGAGTTCAGCACACCGGCAGCGGACACGATGATGTCGGCACCCTTGCAGATTTCGGCGGTGTTGACGGTCTTGGTGTGGCAGACGGTAACGGTGGCGTTCTTGCCCATGAGCATCATGGCCGCGGGCTTGCCGACAACCAGACTCCGGCCGATGACCACGGCATTCTTGCCCTTGCAGTCAATGCCGTAGTAGTCCAGAATCTCCATACAGGCGGCGGGGGTGCAGGGGGCATAGCCCAGGTCCAGACCCTCGAAAACACCGGCGTTACTCATATGGGTCATGCAGTCCACATCCTTCTTGGGATCCAGCCGGTTGCAGATCTCGTTCTGGTCTGCCTTCAGGTGCTTGGGCAGAGGCCGGAACATCAGCACGCCGTGGATGGAAGCGTCTGCGTTGACCTGATCGATGACGGCCAGAACCTGCTCCTTGGTGGCGTCCTCGGGCAGCTCAAACTTCTTAACCTCCACGCCCACCAGTTCGGCACGCTTCAGGGCGCCCTTCTCGTAGCTCAGGTCGCTGGGGTTGGCACCCACGCGGATGATGCCCAGGGTAGGGACTACACCCTTCTCCCGAAGAGCGGCGGTACGGGTTTGCAGATTGGCGTTCAGGGCATCGGTAACTTCCTTGCCCAGCAGCAGCTTTGCCATAATGAAATTCCTCCTAAAATTCTCTTATTGGTTATTGACCGAACAGAGCCTTGACGCTGTTAAAAATCTCGTCAGCCATGGGGGCATACTTTGTAAGCATTCCGTTTGCCTTGGCGTTCATCTCGTCGGCAGTGACCCGGTTTTTCAGGCTCTTGGTGTTGATGAACACATTCAGGGACGCGGCCTGCAGGGCGGCCTTGCAGCACACGGCGGCGCAGCCCGCATCGGACACGGCCAGACGGCTGCCCTTGGCAGCAAACACGGCAATGTACTCAATGGCCTGGCAGCTCAGCTCCATAATGTGCATGGGCACGGCGCAGGCGGTAACGGTGGCATCCTCCAGAATGGCGTCCCGGTTGGGGTCGTCCTTGGGAATGCCGTATGCCTTGGCCAGGGGCACAAAGCCCTTGTCGTCGGCCTCCACCTGGTCCAGAAGCTCCTTCTGCAGCGCATCGCACTTGGCCTTCAGGTCCAGAATTTCATCCTGCACATCGGCATACTTCTTCTTGCCAACGGTCAGGGAGCCCACCATGTTGCCCAGGGCCGTACCGATGGCGCCAACCAGAGCCGCTGCGCCGCCGCCGCCGGGGGCGGGAGCATCGGAAGCCAGAACCTCTACAAACTTGCGGCAGGATTCCATTGTCATATCCATAAGAGAAAACTCCTTATTATCAAGTTAAAAAGCGCAGACGGCGGAGGCCGCCTGCGCTCAGGTGGTAATATTGCTTAGAACAGGCCGGAGATCTTGCCGTCCTCGTCCACATCGATCCGCTCGGCAGCGGGGACCTTGGGCAGACCGGGCATGGTCATAATCTCACCGGTCAGGGCAACCAGGAAGCCGGCACCGGCGGAAACCTTTACGTTCCGGACGGTGATGGTAAAGCCGGTAGGCGCGCCCAGCTTGGTCTGATCGTCGGTGAAGGAATACTGGGTCTTGGCCATGCAGATGGGCATCTTGTCGTAGCCCAGCTCGGTCAGGGTCTTGATCTGCTTCTCGGCATTGGCGGTGAAGGTCACGCCGTCGCCATGGTAGATCTTCTTGACAATGGCCTCGATCTTCTCCTTGATGGGCAGGTCCACATCGTAAGAGAAGGTGAAGTCATTGGGCTGCTCGCACAGACGGATGACTTCCTTGGCCAGCTCTACGCCGCCTTCGCCGCCCTTGCCCCAAACCTCGGACAGAGCAACGTTAACACCCAGCTCCTTGCACTTCTCCTCAACCAGCTTCAGCTCGGCCTCGGTATCCTGGGGGAACCGGTTGATAGCAACCACGCAGGGCAGCTTGTAAACCTTGGTGATGTTCTCCACATGCCGCAGCAGGTTGGGCAGGCCCTTCTCCAGAGCCTCCAGGTTCTCGTTGCCGGTCTCGTTCTTAGGAACGCCGCCGTTGTACTTGAGGGCCCGGACGGTAGCAACCAGCACCACGCAGCTGGGCTTCAGGCCAGCCATACGGCACTTGATGTCCAGGAACTTCTCGGCGCCCAGGTCGGCGCCGAAGCCGGCCTCGGTAATGGCGTAGTCGCCCAGCTTCAGAGCGATCTTGGTAGCGGTAACGGAGTTACAGCCGTGGGCAATATTGGCAAAGGGGCCGCCATGTACGAATGCGGGGGTGTGCTCCAGGGTCTGCACCAGGTTGGGCTTCAGAGCATCCTTCAGCAGGGCAGCCATAGCGCCCTGGGCATTCAGGTCACCGGCGGTGACGGGCTTGCCGTCCCGGGTGTAGGCAACCACCAGGCGAGCCAGGCGGGCCTTCAGGTCGTTAATGTCGGAAGCCAGGCACAGAACAGCCATAACCTCGGAAGCAACGGTAATATCGTAGCCGTCCTCACGGGGCACGCCGTTGGTCTTGCCGCCCAGGCCATCCACGACATTACGCAGCTGACGGTCGTTCATATCGACGCAGCGGCGCCAGGTAATCTGACGGGGATCGATGTTCAGAGCATTGCCCTGGTAGATGTGGTTATCCAGCATGGCAGCCAGCAGGTTATTGGCAGCACCGATGGCGTGGAAGTCACCGGTAAAGTGCAGGTTGATGTCCTCCATGGGGACCACCTGTGCGTAGCCGCCGCCGGCAGCGCCGCCCTTGACGCCGAACACGGGGCCCAGGGAAGGCTCCCGGAGAGCGACCATGACATTCTTGCCCAGCTTCCGCATACCGTCAGCCAGACCAACGGTAGTAGTGGTCTTGCCTTCACCGGCGGGAGTGGGGTTGATGGCGGTAACCAGCACCAGCTTGCCGTTGGGCTCGTTTGCCTTGTCCTTCAGGATCTGGTAGTCAACCTTTGCCTTGTACTTGCCGTACTGCTCCAGGTACTTCTCGTCCACACCGGCGGTCTTGGCGACCTCGGTAATGGGCTGCATGACAGTTTCCTGTGCGATCTCGATGTCAGTTTTGAATCCCATAATGTATCATACTCCTTGTATTGTGTAATCGGCACCCTGCCGTTGAAATGGCCCAGGTGCATACAGGACTTATGCGGGTCGCCGTTGGAATGGCTATCCGCACGCTTGCATTCGGTACTCTCGTACCGATTAGAATCATAGCATTTTTGACGGCGATTGTCAATAGAATTCGCAAATTTTTCATGTATTTGACCGAAGGAATTTTCGTGAGGGGTAAATCCCCTGCCCCCTCCTGCGTGGAGGGGGAAAAGATACTCTAAGGCGGTGGGCTTTCACCTTCACACGCGGAGGCTGCCTCGCAAACACAAATCCCCCGACCGGAAATTCAGTCGGGGGAAGAAAACTTATTCCTGATCCGCGTACTTGCCCTTATAGACCCACTTTTTATAGATGAGGTCCACCAGGAAGTTGCCCAGGATGCCGAAGAGGATGCCGAGAACCAGGCTGACCAATACATCGGTGGGATAATGGACATACAGGTACAGCCGGGAGAAGGCAATCAGGATGGCCAGGATGGTAGCCGGGATGCCCATACGCTTGTCGTGGAGCATCAGCACCGTGCAGGCCTCAAAGGAGGCGATGGTGTGGCCCGAGGGGAAGGAAAAGTCGTGCTGGGCTTTGATTAAAAGCGCGATTTCTTTACCGTATTCCTGGAGCTGGAAATCGTATGGACGAATTCGCGCCACCTGGGGCTTGAGAATGATGTTGCACACCAAAAGGCCTAAAATCAAGGCCATACCCATGGAAAAGCCGGTTTTCCGGTACTTGGCAAAGCACAATAGCAGCACCGCCACGGCGATCCAGAATACACCGCCGTCGCCAAAGAGAGTGATGATGGGCATGATGGTATCGAGGAAGCCATTTTGCAGATGGGCCTGGATCCATTCCAGGATGGGAAGGTCGAAGGACACTGCCCAGGTATTGAGCAGCGCTTGCAGGGCCGTGAACATAGTATCTCCTCTTTTCCGTTCCCCCGGGGAGCCCGGGGGATTCATAATCAGTTTGCAGCTTCGGTCGTCTCTGCGGCAGCGGCAGACGCATCCTCAAACAGCGGGTACAGGGTCATGGGCTCCAGGGTAGTGCCGCTGGGGATGGTCACCTTGCCGTTTTCGTCGGGCTCGAACACAATGGTCAGCTCCTTGTGGCCGTCCACGGTGCTCTCCTTATACCAGCCGGAGAAGACCTTGCCCTCCGGGGCGGAAAGGACGGGGGTAGTGAGGGTGGTGGGGTTGGTGTCGAAGAAGTCGTCTGCCAGGGTGGTGCCGTTGTTGTCGATGAAGGTCAGCCGCACCTTGCCCACGGGCTTGGTCACATCCTCGTTGGTCATGCCGTAGCACTTCCAGGAGCCGTTGCTCTTCCGGAAGAACAGGGCCTGGTCCAGCTCGTAGTCTCTGGTGTTGCCGTCCTTCAGGGTCACATTCATGGTCACGTGGCCCCGGGCGGAGAACAGGTCATCGGAGTACTTGCAGTAATCGGTCACGGACTCGGACATAAAGCGGTGGCCGTTGTCCTTATTCATCCACAGCTCGCTGCCGATGGCCAGGATATCCTTATAGGCATCGGAGGAGGTATCGTAGTACTTGGCCAGAGACGTTCTGGCTCCGGAGGCGTTGATCATGAATTCGCCGTAGGCCTTCAAGGCGCCGGTAACCACGGCCTGCTCGTCCTCCGTAATGGTATTGGACTCGGTCTGCTCTACGAACATACCGGTGGACTCATCATAGGATACGGGCATTTCCGCGCCGGACTGGTCCTTTACCGTGACGGTAGGCCGCATCATGAGCCCATCGATCCGCTGGATGTCGGTCTTTGCGCCGGTGGTGCCCACAGGCAGGAATTCTGCCGCAGAGGTAGAGGTCATCTGGATGGTAAAGCTGGCGTCCAGAGCAACGCCGTTCACATAGGCGGTATGGCCGTCCACGATCTGGATGAGGTACCCGTCAGCCCGGTCGAAGAACAGCTCTATCTTGCCCAGCTGCCAGTCGGGAATGTCGGTGACCTTCTCCTGCTGGCCTTCCAGAGTAAAGGAGGCGATGCGCTCATCCCCCAGCTTAACATAGTACTTCTTGTCGCCGGAAAGGCCTGCGGAGGTCTCCACATAGGTAAGGGGCGTAGAGCCCACCTTTTCGGTCATGTAGGAAACGAAGGCGTCCTTGCCCTCGTAAGCCGTGTCCTGGATACCGGCCAGGTCATAGAGGTTTCCCCAATCGGGATTGCTGAAGAGTTGGTCAAAAACCTCCTGGCACTTGACGGTAGGCTGGGCCGCTTCGTAGTCTACCAGCCAATTATCCAGGTAGTTCAGCCCGAAAAGGGTACCCACCGCGAAGATGGCTACGAACATAAAGTACAAAGTGTAGAAGATGACTCCGCCCAAACGAGGCCCCCGCTTCTGGGGCTTGGCAGGGGCGGTCGGCCGCTGCATATTGGGGTACGGGGCCTGCTGAGGCCGGGTACCCTGAGGATAGGGCCGGGACTGCTGCCCATAGGGCTGCTGGGGGCGGCCCTGGGGATTCTGACGCAGACCGTTAGGGTTCTGGCCGTAGGGATTCTGCCGCTGTCCGTAGGGGTTCTGCTGCCCGTAAGGATTCTGCCGGGGCTGCTGGGGCCGGGCCTGGGGGATCTGCTGCCGGGCCGCCTGGGATGCGCTCTCGTGGGGCTTATATACCTGGCGGGGCTGCTCGGTCTGCTCCTCAGGCGTGGAAGGCACCTTATTTGCCCGGTTCTTAGATTCGAACTTTCCTTGATACATTCCTACATCCCCCCTTACTGAACCATCCAGAAGTCAGGCATTCTTCTGGGCTCGGACTGCAATACGGAGTAGGAGTTGATCATATTGACCTCCCCTGCCGTGTTGCGGTAATACATGATGGAAGAGGAGCCGCCGTCCATGTTGCAGGCATTGACGGCACCGTACTCCTGCAAAATATCGATGATGTCCTTATAGGTGGCGCCGATGGAACCGGCCTGACGGCCGTCGGCACAAACGAAGATCACCGCGCCGTCGGTCCGCTGGCCCATGGCAGTACGGGGATTGTAGCCGGAGTTGCCAGAGTAGACCTCCTGGTTCACTTCGCCGTTGATGATCAGCACAGGGCCGAACTCGCAGCCGTCCCGGATGTTCTGCTCCATGGCCTGGGAAGCGGTCATGGACTTGGCCACCACCATAATATCGTCCTTGTTGAAGCCGCAGAAGCCCTTTTCCGGTACCAAATCCTCGTAAAGGTCAGATACCACCGCGCCGCCGGAGACCACCAGGCCCGCAGGAACGGAGCCAACGGTAGAGTTGGCGGTGCCGTCGTCGTTAAAGGCGCCGGCGTTGACCACGGCCTTGATCTCCGTGTACTTGTCCATGACCTGGTTCAGCCGGATACCGGGGTTGCTGGTGGAGAAAGAGGTTGCATTTGAGCTGTTGTAGTTGAAAGACAGGCCCAGGCTCACCCGGGAAGGGTCCTTGACGATCATGATATGAGCATTGAAGGTCTTGCCCTTGTACTCCTCGATGCGGATGCCGTCGGGGTAGTTGTCCCATTCGTGGCTGTCGGAACCGGCCACGGCGCCGCCACGGTTGATGACCACCTGGCTGGTATCGGTTTCGGTTTCCGTCATTTCGCCCTTACCGGCGTTCCGAATTTCGTCCACCGCCTCTTCGCCGATGAACAGAGCCGGGATCCACTTGGTGGCGCTGGGCTCTAAGAGGGACATGGTCAATGCGCTCTTGGCCGCCTCGGAAGGGCCGTTGAAAATATGCTGCATCACCAGGGTCAGAGCACCAACCACCAGGAAGATGATGGTAAACAGCAGCAGGAAAAACCGGCGGATGATGCGGCCCAGGAGGCCGCTTTTCTTTTTCGGCGGCTTCACGGACACGTTGGTGCCGCTGGGATATCCGGGCCGCTGCCCGGCATACTGTCGGGGATCTTTATTCTGCATGACAATACCTCACTGGTCGTTTTTGGATTTTGCGAAGACCCAGCGCTGCTGGATCGTATAGCTGATGATGTACAGGCAGACCATCACGATGACATACCACAGTGTCCGCAAGCCTCCCGCGGTGTTCTCCACATGGAACATGGAATACACCCCGTTGGTCAGAAGCATCTGAAGAAGAAGCTGAGGAATGGCCAGCGCATAGTACCGGAGCATGGCCTTGCCGGTTTTTACCTGGGACTCAAATACCAGCTTCTGGTTCAAGAAGAAATTCAGAAGGGAGGAAACGATTCTGGCCCCGGCGTAGGGCACCGTGCTCTGCACCGCAGCAGAGGCCCCAATCAGCAGGTGGTCGAGAAGCGCAAACATCCCGGTGTCCACCCCGGCGCACACCAGGGAGGAAAGGGTATACCGGAAGAAGTGCTTTAAAATCAGCTTGTAAATCCGCCAGGAATCCTTAATGGCGTGGAAATGGGAGCTTTTGTTCTCCTCGATATACACCGTGCGGATTTCCACTTCCTCGTAGGGGATGCCCATGGTCTTCATAGCCAAAAGCATATTGGTCTCGTACTCGAACCGCTCGCCGGAAACCTCCATGAATTTCTCCACGGCGCTTCTGGGGATGGCCCGCAGGCCGGTTTGGGTATCGGATACCTTCATTCCCACGAAAACCTTAAATACAAAGCTGGTGGTGTGGTTGCCGAACCGGCTCCGGGGGGGCACATGGGGCAGGTTAAAGTTCCGGCAGCCCAGGATCACTTTTCCGGTTTCCAGCATCCGCTGGCAGCAGGCACGGGTATCCTCCGGGTGGTGCTGGTTGTCGCCGTCCACGGTGACAACGCCCAGGCCATCAGGCCGATTTTCCAGGAACCAGGCAAATGCGGTTTTGAGCGCCGCACCCTTGCCCCGGTTGACCTCGTGATGCAGCAGGTGGACTTCCTTATGATTGTCCGCCGCCCGCTGGAACCGGGGAAGATTTTCCGGCTTGGAGCCGTCGTTCACCAAAATAATGTCCTGAAAGCCATATTCCAAAAGCCCGTCGATCACCGCGTCCAGCTTCTCGTCCGGGTCTAAGGAGGGCAGAACTACAGAAATATGAGAAAGATCTGTCATACAAACGCCTCTTTATTACCTTGAAATGATAAATACATGGTTATCTCACGGTATTATAGCATATTCCCACAGTTTTGCAAAGAGAAATCTGTCAAATTAAGAAATATTTCCGTTTTTTCGGGCTACGGCTAGTTTTCACCGAAGGGCCTAAAGCGATTCAAGACTTTTTCTGGAAATGGAAACAGCCGAAAGCGCCGCCATCATACTATTTCTCTACCGGAAGCTTAAGCCATGCTTGGGGAATAAAATGATCATCCCGGAAGCCGGACTCCCGGGTATATACGTGCTCCGGCGCAATGACAATCTTGTCTTCGTGGGCATTCAGCCAGGCCCCCCCACCAGCTGAAGCTGCTGTTTGCGATGATGTTGTGCCTGCACAGGCTCATAAGCTGCATATCCCGGTAGCTGTTTTCCCCATGGTTCCAGTTTACAAATACGGTATTCTCCGGCAGCGGCAGGTGCTCCCTGCACCACTGGGGATCATCCGAGAATACAAAAAATCGGGGCTCCGCCACCATGGCCTGCATCCTTTGGATTGCCTGGGCATAGTAATCCGTTTCTCCCAGGTTGAGAAATCTGGTGACCGTCAAATAGTCCCCTCTCCGAACATGGACCCCCACGCTCTGGGACTGCTCGATTTGGGGAAGCAGCGCCAGGTTTTCCGGCTCCGTCAGGGCCGGGAAGGTAAAGAGGCTGCGGACATATTCGGCTTCCTCCTTAAAGTATTCTTCGCTCTGCCAGAAGCCATCGTACAGCCTGCCGCCTACGCTTCCGTCCGCATACTCCGGGAAAAAGGCCGGCCGACGCTCCACCACGCATCCAGGAGCGCGAAGCAGCTCCTTCTCCCGGGCATGGGGCAGCCGCTCCCAAATCTGTCTGCACAGAATTCTCCGCAGATTCGGCCGGTCTACACACCTGTCTGTGATTCCAAAAACCCGCTGCAGCTCAAACCCATTGTGCCCGCCGTCTCTCCTATAATCCCGGATATCCAAGGTAATTTTGGCAAGTCCCCGTTTTTTTGCAGCGCCTTGGCAAAGGCGTACTGGAACATCTGGTTGCCCAGGCCGTATTTGATCTTAATAACCATTGTTTTTTCCCTTTCCGCGATACACTTTCCGCTTATCTCCCGATGATTATACCAGCAAACCCGGTATCCCGCAAGGGCCTGGGCGTCAAAAAAGCCGCCCCCGGCTTTTTTCCGGGGACGGCAGTATATTTTTAAGGGAGCTTAGTACATACCGCCGGCCTGACCGGCAGCAGCGGCGGCTGCGGCATCGGCAGCGGGGTCGGGCTTATCCACGACCAGGCTCTCGGTGGTCAGCACGCAGGAGGCGATGGAGGCGGCATTCTCCAGGCTGGAACGGGTCACCTTGGTGGGATCCACGATACCGGCGGGGATCATATCCACATACTCCTCGGTGTAGGCGTTGTAGCCGTAGCCAACCTTGCCGGAGGTACGGATCTTCTCGTAGACCACGGAACCATCCACACCGGCGTTCTCGGCGATCTGGCGGACAGGAGCCTGCAGAGCGGTGGCAATGATGCGGGCGCCGGTCTTCTCGTCGCCGTGCAGCGTGGCAACCAGCTTCTCAACGGCCTCGATGGCATTGACCTGAGCAGTACCGCCGCCGGCCACGATGCCCTCTTCCACAGCGGCACGGGTAGCGTTCAGAGCATCTTCCACTCTCAGCTTCTGCTCCTTCATGGCAACCTCGGTCTGGGCGCCCACCTTGATGACGGCCACACCGCCGGAGAGCTTTGCCAGACGCTCCTGGAGCTTCTCACGGTCGTAGTCGGAGGTGGTGGTAGCGATGGCGGAGCGGATCATGTGGGCACGGTCCGCAATGGCCTCGGGAGTGCCGTCGCCGTCAACAATGGTAGTGGTGTCCTTGGTAACAACCACCTGACGGCAGTGGCCCAGGTCGGTCATCTGAGCGTCGCTGAGCTCCATGTTCAGGGTGCTGGAAATCACGGTACCGCCGGTCAGCACGGCGATATCCTGCAGCATTTCCTTGCGGCGGTCGCCGAAGCCGGGGGCCTTGACGCAGACCACATTGAACCGGCCCTGCAGACGGTTCAGAAGCAATGTAGCCAGAGCATCGCCCTCCACATCCTCGGCAATGATAATGAGCTTCCGGCCGGACTTGACAATGGGCTCCAGGATGGGCAGAATCTCCTGAATGTTGGCAATCTTCTTGTCGGTAATCAGCAGGTAAGCATCGTCCAGGACGGCTTCCATCTTGTCGGTATCGGTGACCATGTAGGGGGAGATATAGCCCCGGTCAAACTGCATACCTTCCACCACATCCAGGCCGGTCTCGGCGGTCTTGCTCTCTTCGATGGTGATGACGCCTTCGGTGCCTACCTTCTCCATAGCCTCGGCAATCAGCTTGCCGACAGCCTCGTCGCCGGAGGAAACGGTACCTACGCGGGCGATGTCATCGGAGCCATGGACGGGAACGGAGTTGGCCTTGATGGCCTCCACGGCGGCGGCAACGGCCTTCTCGATGCCCTTACGCATAACCATGGGGTTGGCACCGGCCGACAGGTTCTTCAGGCCCTCCCGGGTGATGGCCTGGGCAAGCAATGTTGCGGTAGTAGTGCCGTCACCGGCCACATCGTTGGTCTTAGTGGCAACCTCGCGGATCAGCTGGGCGCCCATGTTCTCAAAGGCATCCTCCAGCTCGATCTCCTTGGCGATGGTCACGCCGTCGTTGGTAATGAGGGGGGCGCCGTACTTCTTGCCCAGCACCACATTCCGGCCCTTGGGGCCCATGGTCACCTTGACGGTATCGGCCAGCTGGTCAATACCGGACTGCAGCTTCTTTCTGGCTTCTTCGCCATATACGATCATCTTAGCCATAATTCATTTCCTCCTTAGTCAGTCACAACGGCAAGGATATCATCCTGCTTGACGAACTTATACTCCACCTTGTCCAGGGTCAGGTCGGTACCAACGAACTTGCCAACCACTACCTTGTCTCCCGCGGAGACGGTCATGGTCACATCCTTGGTGCCGGGGCCAACGGAGACAACCTCGTAAATCGCGGGCTTCTCCTTGCTGCTGGTGGCGAGAATAATACCGGAGACGGTGGTCTCCTGTGCTTCGTGCTGCTTCAGCAGAACATTGTCTGCCATAGGCTTCAGCTTCATAATGATTCCTCCATACTGTAGGTATTTAGACTGTCGAAGAAAGGTCTTCGGCGATTATCTACATTGTTAGCACTCGTTCTTCCTGAGTGCTAACATATCATATACCACTCTTCCCAAAAAAGCAAGAGGCAATTTTGCATTTTCCGTAAATAATTTATGAATGGATATTTTTCATCAGCCCCAATAAATTCCGGTCCGTCAGCCCCGGGAGGCTGTAGGCCCCATCCAGAAGGGCATCCACATTGTCCGCGTCGTTTTCAATTTCCTTGGAGAACAGCTGAGCCGTTCCCAGAGCGTCGCCGCCCAGAATGCACACCAGCAGCACAGACGCAATCATCAGCTTGACCCGGCACATAAGGTCCAGGTCCGAAACCGCCTGGAGCCAGTAGCGGGAGATGAGGTACCGCAGCATAGCCCGGTCCTCTTTTCCAAGAGGCCGGGGGCTGGGGACTTGGAGCCGCTGCGCCCATTCCGGGGTCAGAATTTCCAGATCCCGGAATGCATCCAAAAAGGCTTCTATATCTCCAGAGTTTTCCACAGTCGGCAGCTTTTCTGTGGAGAAACAGGTCTCCTCTTCCCCGTCCAGCAGGTCCTGGACATACAGGCCGTAGAAAAAAAGCTTTTGCAGGGGCTGCTCCTCCTCCGTCAGCTCCATGGCCCTTTCCCGGGTGCGCAGAAGGAGGGCGGTATCCGGGTCCGGTTCCTCCGGCTGTCCTGCTTCCAGCCACTGCCAGTCCGGTTCCTGTAACATGAGCCTGGCCGCCTCCGGGCAGCTGAGTTCCAGGCCCAGCTCCGTAAAGCCATCGTATTCGTGGGTCAGCCTGGGGAATTCCCGGCAGGTTTTGCACAGGGCCTCCTCCCCCAGCTCCGCCTGGATGCGGCACAGGCCGTCCGCCCGCCACATGGGGCACCGGGTCCCCTCCAGGGACAGATAGGTGACTCCATCCTCCGACCTCAAAAATTCCCGGAGCTTATCTCCCAGAGGGCCGGGAATCGAGCGGTAGTAGGCCGCCTTTTCGTCGTCTACGGATACATCCCACTTCTGGCAGCAGCTGTCCGGGCATTGGGATGCGATGCAACGGAAAGCATCGTAAAACCTGGGTTTGCGGATAAGCATAGTAAGCTCCTTTTCACAAAAAGCTGCCATTGCAGCCTGGGCCGCAATGGCAGCAAAACTATTCCTGCTTGGGCTTCAGCCGGTTGATGGTCTCGGAGGCATCCTGCAAGGCCAGGCGGCTGGCGGCAATGGCGGCCTGCAGGGTATCCAGCTGGGTGGTGACCTCCTGGGCAATGCCCGTCACCTGGCGGACGGCGCTGTCCACCCGGGCGGAGGCCTGGTTCAGCACGGCCCCGGTCTGGGCATAGATGAGGTTGGCCCGTTCCTTGGCTACCCGTTCCGCCCGCTCAGCCCGGCGGTAGGCCTCCAGCTCCTGGTTGCTGTCCAAGCGGGCCCCGCTGATCTGGGCTACCGCATCCTTCTGCACCTCGTCCCTCTGGCGCAGAGCCTCGTCCCTTTGGGCCTGCAAAGCAGTCACCTGGGCCTCCAGCGCCTTGCACCGCTCTTCCCACTGGGTCTCGTAAGCACGGAGCTGGGCCTCCTGCTGGCGGCACTTCTCCTCCAGCTGACGCACCTTGTCGTCCTTGGAGCCATCCTCCTCCGCCTTCCGGCTCAGGTTTTCCAGGTCGGTGGTCAGGCGGTTGATCTGGGCGGTGTGCTGGGCATTCAGATACTCTAAATAGCGGGCCACATCCTGCCGGTTAAAGCCGTTCAGGGCGGAGCGAAAGTTCAGGTTCATGGGTGTCTCTCCCCTGTCTTATGTCATTTTTCCTATTATAGCACAGGGTTTTGGAGTTTACAATCCCGGATTCCGGAAAAACTTACCGGAACACCATATTGGCAAAAATCCGCTCCATCCGGGTATTGGGGAACCGGGCATCGATAAATGCCCAGAAGGCATTGGAGGCCGGAACCAGGTCCACTCTCTGGGACCAGCGGAATACCGCAATCAGGGTGACCACGCAGTCAAAGGCAAAAAAGGCTGTAAGCGCCCAGGTGGCAATTTTCCCGATCTTGTTAGGAATCTTTAAAATGAGCTTTGCCATCATGGGATACAGGGTCTTCACCCAGAAGACACCAAGGAAGCCCCAGAATACGGAGTACACCAGGCAGATCCGGCCGTTGATGTTAAAGGGCATATGGCTGTAGTCCCAGCTGACGGAGCCAAAGAGCATTTCCTGGGCCCAGGAGCAGAAGTATTCCAGGGCGCTGCCCACCAGAAAGCCCCCCAAAAAGGACAGCCATCTGCCCCGGTTCCGGTAGCGGTAAAGGGCAACGGTCAGCACCAAGGCACCGGCTCCATAGACCATGTTGAAGGGCCCGTACACCAGGCCGGACCGGCTCTCGATGTAGCCGTTGGTCAACAGGCACCAAAGGAGCTCAATCACAACGCCGCCAAAGCAGCCGATAAAGCATACCAGCAGCAGCTTGTAGAGATTCAGGCCGGAGGCAAAATGTCCGGTGCGGGTCTCCTCCAAATCGATAACGGAGTTGGCCGGGGCCTTCAGCCGGAAGTGGGGCTGCCTGGTCAGGTCGTCCCACCGGGCAGAGAGCTCATCGGACCGCTCCAAAATCTGCTGATTGGCCCTGGCAATGTTTACCGCCGCCCGCCGCTGGGAGCGAAGCCGGGTCATCACCGCCTTGCCGTAGCTTTCCGGGTCCGTAGCTTCCGCCAGGTCCTCGTACAGGCTTTCCAGGTTTGGCTTTTCCTGGTTCAGGGTTTCCAGCAGCGCCGCACTCTGAGCCTCCTCCGGGTAAACCACATCGTTTTCCGTAACGGTGTCGAATTCCCGCAGGGCCTTTTTCCATTTTTTGACCTTCTCTTTTGCAAGCCGCTTGCCTGCTCTTCTCTTTCCCGCCATTATAGAACCTTCCCCTTCTCCGGCAAAATTATGGACTATGGTATGTAAAATCGCGAAAGTAAAGCTGAACTGTCTGTGAACAAATTGTGAATAAATAAAAAAAGAATTATTCGGTTGACTATCCGGAAAATCCATGATAAAACAGTTTAAATGAGAGGATTTTAGGAGGTTTTTCTATGAGCATTTTCCTGACCCTGGCCTACCTGTTCTTCATTGGCAGCGTGATCGGCTGGATCATTGAGCTGCTGTTCCGGAACATTGTACACCACAATAAGAAGTGGGTCAACCCCGGCTTCTGTACCGGGCCCTACCTGCCTATCTACGGCTTTGGGCTGTGTACCCTGTACCTATTGGCAAGTCTTGAAAAATATGAGGTCATCGCCAATCCCGTCGTCAACAAAATCGTGCTGTTTGTGGCAATGGCCATTGGCATGACCCTCATTGAATACATCGCGGGCCTGTTCTGCTTAAAGTACTTTAAGGTCATGCTGTGGGACTACTCCAATCTCTGGGGCAACATTCAGGGGCTCATCTGCCCCCTGTTCTCCTTCTTCTGGGCAGTGCTGGGGGCCCTGTACTATTTTCTGGTGCACCCCTACATTCTGAACGGGCTGGACTGGCTGTCCCGGAATTTGGCCTTCTCCTTCTTTATCGGGATGTTCTTTGGCGTTTTCATCATCGATGTATGCCATTCCGCAAACCTGGTGGTCAAGCTCAAGGCCTTCGCCGAAGAGAACAAAATGGTGGTCCGCTATGAAGCCGTCAAGAAGCACATCCGGGAGAATTTCGAGGAGAACAACAAGCGGCTGAAGTACAATTTCTTCCGTCCCTTCCGCGATGAGCATCCTCTGGTGGAACGGCTGAAGGAAATGCAGGAGAAGCTGGAAAAGTATAAGGCAATTAAGCAGTAATTTTCTTCCCACCGGAAGCTGGCAGCACACCGGACGCAGGAGCCGTACCGCCCCTCATCCGGCCTGCGGGCCACCTTCCCCCAGGGGAAGGCAAGGATTTATACGAGGAGGTAACTTATGAACGAAGTCAAACAGCCAAAAAAGCCGCTTGCCTACTATTATGGCATTGTGCTGCTTCTATTGCTGGTATTCAACTGGCTGGTAATGCCCATGCTGGCCAATGCCAAGATCAAGGAAGTGGACTACGGTACCTTTATGTCCATGACCGAGGAGAAAAACATTGGCCGGGTGGAAATTGAAGACAACCAGATCCTCTTTACCAACAAGGACGAAACCCAGATCTTCAAAACCGGCCTGATGGAGGATCCGGACCGGACCCAGCGGCTTTACGACGCCGGGGCAAAATTCAGCAGTGAAATTGTGGAAGAAACCTCTCCCTTCCTGACAGCATTGCTGTACTTTGTACTGCCCCTGATCCTTTTCGTCGCCCTGGGACAGTTTATGTCCCGGAAGATGATGGACAAGATGGGCGGCCCCAACGCCATGTCCTTTAATATGGGCAAGTCCAATGCCAAGGTCTATGTCAAATCCTCCGATGGCATCCGGTTTTCCGATGTGGCCGGTGTGGATGAGGCCGAGGAGAGCCTGACGGAGATTGTCAATTATCTCCACGACCCGTCCAAATACCGGGAAATCGGCGCCACCATGCCCAAGGGCGTGCTGCTGGTGGGCCCTCCGGGTACCGGCAAAACCATGCTGGCCAAGGCTGTGGCCGGCGAGGCCGATGTGCCCTTCTTCTCTATCTCCGGCTCGGAATTCGTGGAAATGTTCGTAGGCATGGGCGCCAGCAAGGTTCGTGACCTCTTCGAGCAGGCTAAGGAGAAGGCACCCTGCATCGTTTTCATTGACGAGATCGACGCCATCGGCCAGAAGCGCTCCGGCGGCGGCTACGGCGGCAACGACGAGCGGGAGCAGACCCTGAATCAGCTGCTCACCGAAATGGACGGCTTTGAAGGCAACTCCGGCGTCATGATTTTGGCCGCCACCAACCGGCCCGAATCCCTGGACCCCGCCCTGACCCGTCCCGGCCGGTTTGACCGCCGGGTGCCTGTAGAGCTGCCGGACCTGAAGGGCCGGGAGGCTATTTTGAAGGTCCACGCCAAGAAGGTCAAGCTCACCGACGATGTAAACTTTGAAACCATCGCCCGGATGGCCTCCGGTGCCAGCGGTGCGGAGCTGGCCAACATCATCAACGAAGCCGCCCTGCGGGCCGTGCGGGACGGGCGGAAGGCCGCCAACGAAGCGGACCTGGAAGAGTCCATTGAAACCGTCATTGCCGGCTACCAGAAGAAGAACGCCATTCTTACCGACAAGGAAAAAATGGCCGTCAGCTACCATGAAACCGGCCACGCCCTGGTTGCTGCCTTGCAGACCCATTCCGCCCCGGTCCAGAAGATCACCATCATCCCCCGTACCTCCGGCGCCCTGGGCTATACCCTCCAGATGGAGGAGGAGGAAAAGTTCCTCAACTCCAAGGACGAGCTGATTGCCGAGCTGAAAACCCTGCTGGGCGGACGTGCCGCCGAGCAGGTGGTGTTCGGCGTCCAGACCACCGGCGCCGCCAACGACATCGAGCAGGCCACGGATCTGGCCCGGCGGATGATTATGCAGTACGGCATGAGCGACAAGTTCGGCCTGATGGCCCTGGTGACCGTTACCAACCAGTACCTGGGCGGCGACACCAGCCTGAGCTGCTCCGCCGAAACCCAGACCAAGATCGATTCTCTGGTGGTAGAGCTTGTGAAACGGGAGCATGAAAAGGCAATCAAGCTGCTTACCGACAACCGGGACAAGCTGGAAGCTCTGTCCAGGCACCTGTACGAAAAGGAGACCATCACCGGCGAAGAATTCATGGAGCTGCTGAACCAATGAATCTTCTGTTCTGCATCAATCCCAAATTCTTAGGTCTGCTGCTGCAATGCCTGAAATCCATTGCAAGGCATGGTGGAGAACCCGAATACGACGCTTATATCCTCCACTCCGATTTACGGCAGGAGGATATAGACATCATCCGGGCCCAGGCTGCCCCCTGCTTCCGGTTTCACTTTGTCCTGGTAGACCCTCAGGAATTTGAGGGTTTCCCGGAAAGCGACCGGTACCCCCGGCAGATCTATTACCGGCTGGCTGCTCCCCTGCTGCTGCCGGACAGCCTGGAGCGGATTCTCTACCTGGATGTGGATACCGTCGTCATCAATCCTCTGCGGGAATTTTACAATTCCGATTTTGGCACCGGCGGCTATATAGCCTGCACCCACATCCGGGAAGCCCTTACCAAGTTCAACGACCGCCGCCTGAAGGTGCCGGAGGGCTCCCCCTATGTCAATACCGGGGTGCTGCTTCTGAACCTGCCCCTGCTGCGGGGAATTCTTACCATGGAGGACATTAAGGAAACGGCCCTTCAAAAGGTCAGCTCTTTTCTCCTGCCGGACCAGGACCTGCTGACCGTCATGCACGGAAGTCTCATCCGTCTGGCAGACCCCCAGCGCTACAACCTCAGCGACCGGATTCTGAACTTCTACAACATGGACCCCACCCATCCAAAGCATGACGAGGACTGGGTGCGGGAAAATACCGTCATCATCCATTTCTGCGGCAAAAACCGGCCGTGGCTGCCCCACTATGTGGGCACCCTGGGCGTGTTTTACCGGGAACTGACAGAAGCGTAAGCCAAAACCGCCCTTCCCCATTTTCCGGGGAAAGGCGGTTTTTTGACGCTTACTCCAAAATACCCAGCTGCAGCTTCCAGGTCAGAACCCGGCGAACGGCAGCATCAATGGTTTCTTCTTTGATTTCTCCCTGCTGTACGGCCTGCACAACGGCAGGAATCTGGCTATCAAAGTCCGTGCTGCACAGCAGGTCCGCCCCGGCCTTTACCGCCAGGAGGGCGCTTTGCTCCGCCGTAAAGCCGTCCAGGGCGCCCATAGACAGATCGTCGGTGATTACTACCCGGTCGTAGCCCATATTGTTCCGCAAATAGCCGATGACAAAGGGGGACAGGGAGGCCGGCAGTGCCTCGTCCAAGGCTGCTATCCGGTTATGGCTGACCATAATCGCCCCCAAGCCGGTTTCGATTCCGGCGGCAAAGGGTACCAGGTCCCGACCCTCCAGCTCTTCCAGGCTCCGTCTGTCCAGAATTGAGCTAACATGGGTATCTCCGTTCTCCCCATAGCCCGGGAAGTGCTTCATAACGCTCCCCACTCCGTTCTCGTTCAGCCGCTCCAGAGTCCCCGCCACATACTTTCCCGTGGTCACCGGGTCCGCTCCCAGAGAGCGGCTGTACAGGAAGGACTCCGGCTTTACCGTAATGTCGCACACCGGCGCCAGATTCACGTTCAGCCCCAGGTCGTGCAAAAGATACCCCTTCTCCCCTTCCAGGCTCAGGGCAAGGTTCAGCCCGCCGGATTCAAACAGGCTTCTGGGGCTGGGAAAGGGCTCCGGCCGGAAGGCCTGGTGGCTGCTGACCCGATTTACGGTGCCGCCCTCCTCGTCCACCGCCAGCAGAAGCCCGATCCGGGCGGCCTCCTGCAGGGAGGACAAAAAGGTGCGCATGGAATCCGGGGTTTCATCGTCAAAATCCTGGCCAAAGAGCACCAGGCCCCCAAGGTGCCACCGGGCAATGTCACTTTCGGCCGTTTCCTTCCGGATTCTGGCAAGAAAGCACTGGCCCACCTTTTCCTCTAAGGTCATGGTTTCCAGCAGCTCCTCCACCGGGTCCTTTGGGGGCTGGGTGGTGGTCTGCCGGGTGGCTTCCGGTTCCGTTTCCACAGGGGCTGTGGATGGAGCCTCCGTTTTTGGGGCCGCACAGCCCCCCAGGCACAGGGCCAATAGCAAACACATCAGCCGCTTCATACCGTTCCTCCCATCCGCTTTTTCAGCCAATCTCCCTTTAAGTATTCCACAATAAACACCGCCGCCGCCAGAATCCAGGTCATGGGATAGCAGACGCACAGCATAAACAGGGTATGGTGGAGCCGGACGGCAGTCATCAGCCAGATCATCCGGACCACGCAAACGCAGAAGCAGGTAATAACGGTCGGCTTTACCGAATCCCCCACACCCCGGAAGGTACCGGCAAAAATCTCCACCGGCATGAAAATGACCTCAAAGGGCATAATAATCGCCATCATATATGCCCCGGTTTCCACAACACCCAAATCCGCCGTATAGATTCCCAGAATCTGCCGCCTGAGCAGCAGCAGAACCAGGCTCAGAAGGCCCACGGTGCCCACACTCATCCCCAGGCACACCCGGACGCTGGACCTTACACGGTCGTACCGCTGGGCGCCAAAGTTCTGGCCCACAAAGGTGGTAATGGCCACCCCAAAGGCCCCGGAAATCATCCAGATAAAGGCATCTATCTTTCCGTAAGCCGTCCAGGCGGCAATAACCACGGCGCCGAAGGAATTGATACCGGACTGAATCAGCGTATTGGACAGGTCAAAGGTCACCATCTGCAATCCCGCCGGAACCCCGATGAGCAAAATGCGCTTCAGCAGTGTGCCGTCCAGCTGCAGCTGCCGGAACTGCAGGGGATATTCCTTCTCCCGCAGCAGCACCCCAAGCAGCAGCCCGGCGCTGAGCACCTGGCTGAGAATGGTAGCCAGCGCCGCCCCGGCCACACCCATACGGCATCCCACCACCAGGACGATATCCAAAACGATATTGACAAGGCACGCGGCAATCAGGGAGTACACCGGCGTTCTGGAATCCCCCATAGCCCGCAGAATCCCTGCCTCCATATTGTAAACCATAGATGCCAGCGCTCCCGCAAAATAAATGCGCAGATAGGTCTGGGACATGGGCAGGCACTCCGCAGGTGTCTGCATCCATACAAGGATCTGGGGGCCCAGCAGACATCCCAGGGCCATAACCAGCAGCCCCAGCACCAGTGACAAGGAAAAGCCCGTGTGCAGGGCTCTGTTTACTCCGTCCCGGTCGCTGGCCCCAAAAAACTGGGCCAAAATCACCGTGGCGCCGGAGCTGAGGCCGGTAAAGAACCCATTAATCATGCTTACCAGAGGGCCTGTGGTCCCCACTGCCGCCAGGGCCTGGGTACTTACAAAGCGGCCTACAATAATGGTATCCACGGTATTGTACATTTGCTGAAAAAAAGTCCCCAGCAGAATGGGGAAGAAGAAAATCAGGATTTGTTTCCAGATAACGCCTTCCGTGATCTGCCGGGATGATGTGCCTGCTTCCATGGGCTGCCCCTCCCAAACTCAGAATCTGACAAGATTCTAGCACATTTGGACTGGCCTGTCCAGAGGGGGATTTTATTTCTCCGTTCCCCGAAAATCCGCCCCTGTATACCCCAGAGCCCGGGCCCTTTCGAAAATGGTCCCCAGCTCCTGATACAGGTGCTCAATGGATGCTTCCGTCCGGAATGTAGGGCTGCCGCCGGGCATCAGCTCGGAGGAATGGAGCATAAACATTACATAGTCCGGCTCCCCCGCCTGCCGGTTTCTTTTCAGAACGCCCAGGCACTCCCGCAGGTTCCGGCCGTTTGGCCGCAGCCACAGGGTATTTCCCCGGAAGCTGTGGACCAGGCTTCTGGCCGTATCCTTGGGGGTGAGCTTATCCGGCAAATAGACCCTGTGGTCCCGGTATACCGTTACAGGATACTCCCACAGGTCCGTTCCCGGAATTTGGTAAGGGGTTCCGGGGGCATTCCGGTAGTCGGAACCCTTACTTCCCGGCGTCCTGCCCGGGTGGCCGGACCAATCCATACCCGGGGTGACAGAGCAGTCGAAGCGGTAACCGTATTTTTGCAAAAGCCGAAAATACCGTTCGTCCGTTGCCCATCTTCCCGCCCGATGGGAGACAGGGCGCATCCCGATCTTTTTTTCAATCAACTCCGTCATGAAGGCGATCTTGTCTTCCATATCCCGTTCCGGGTATTCAATCAGGTAGTCCGCCCCGCCGTTTTCCCCCTTAGGCAGCTCTTCCCCCGCCGGGGGGCAGTTCCAGGCATGGAGATGCATTCCCACCTCGCACAGCCCCTGAGCCTGCTTGTTCCCGGCAAAATCCCGGAAAAAGGGGTCACTGACCATCTCGTAGTTGCTGAGATAATTGGGTTTCCACCCGTATTCCTCGCAAAGGGACTGGAACCGGGGCAGGAATCTGGCGTTCTCCGTATGGATGGGGTCCCCGCTTTGCCAGGCCCACAGGTTGTCCCCCTCCGTATCGATGGTGATGAAAAAACGTTTCATATGGGTTCCTCACATCCGGACGCCCACTTTTTGGGCAATCTCCAAAAAGCGCTGCCAGTGGGCTTCCTTTCCGTACTTCTCTTCGCAGACCCTTCTTGCGTTCCGGCCCAGCTCTTCGGCCATTTGCGGATCCTCCGCCAGGGCCCGGATGCACCGGGCAATCTGCTTCGTATTTTTCGGCTCGAACAGCAGGCCTGTTTTTCCGTCCTCTACCGCCTCCGCCAGGGAACCCAGGTTGGAGGCGATAACCGGCTTTCCGTAGGCATAGCTTTCCAGAACTACATTGGGCAGATTCTCGTACCAAATAGCCGGACAGGCTACACACAGGGCCTTCCTCGTCAGGTCCTCCAGGGCCTGGCCCTTTACAAAGCCCGTAAACAGGATTTTCTCCCGGATGCCCAGGGCTTTGATTTCCTTTTTCAGTGCCTCGTCGCAGCTCTCCTCCGTGCCCGTAATGGCCAGCTTTACCGGCAGGTCCTTCAGGTACTGCATGGCTTCCACCACATACCGGAAGCCCTTTTCCTCGGAAAACCGGCCCAGGCAAAGAACGTAATCCCCCGGAGTATAATTGGGGACGATCTTTCCGGCATCGATAAAGGTCGGGTTTACAAACACTCTATTTTCCGGGAAGAAGCCGGATTCCACCAGCAGCTTTTTCGTAAAGGCCGGCGGGGTGATGATTGCACCCACCGGGTCGTATCGGTGGCATCTTCTGTTATAGGTACAGGAGGCGGCCCGCAAAATGGACAGCGCCCTGGAACCCTTCATACACCGGTGCCTTATCATTGGCCGGTAATCCCCCTGCATACATTCCCTGCAGAGTTCCCCGTCCCGCAGCATATTGTACTTGCCGCAGAGCAGCCAGAAATCGGAAACCCGGTGAATCACCGGCACCCCTTCCTCCTTGGCCGCCTTAAAAATATCGGAGGTCAGCTGTCCGGGAATCAGTACATACAATAGATCCGGCTTCTCTTCCCGCAGCAGCGCTTTCATCTTCCGGTAGGCCTCCCGATTGTGGAAATCGTGGTAGGCGCCTTCCAGCAGGTAGCCGAGGGAATGGTTGCCCATATCAAAATTGGCGCCTGCATTGGCTTTCCCCACGAACCATTTGGCATAGGGAGTTTCCACGTTGCCCGGGAAATTGACGGAAAAGGGGATCACCTCCACCCCTTTTTCCTTCGCCAGCTCCATAAATTTGAACATATACCGTTCCGGGCCGCCTTGCAGGTAAAACTTATAGTGGGCCAGTACGATCTTCATTTCTGTTCCTCTTTCATCTGGGCTGCCAGGTCTGCCGCCACAATATCTTCCCCGGTGCGTCCCACAAGGGCTTCCTTGCTCTTATCGCTGAGGCCGTTGTCCTGCTGCCCGGCCAGGTCACAGGTGGAACACTTGTCCAGTTCCTCCTTCGTAACCTTTCCGTCCCGGTAGTCCCGGACGATTTTCAGCTCGTACATACTGTAGGGATGCTTCGTAAACAAAGCCTTGGCCTTGTGGCACAGCACCCACCAGGCCGGAACCCAGATGTACTTTTTCATTGCCGGGGACACGGAGCCAATCATCCAGCACTCCCGGCCGCAGTGCTTTACCCGCTGGCGGACGGCGTTGGCCCGGTCACTGTTCCACAGGGTATCCCAGTCCGTCTCCTTCAGGTTGCCCATGACCTCTTTACACTTGGTGCCATTGCAGGGCATCACATCGCCGTAGGGGTCAATAAAGAAGGTATCCACGCTCATATCGCAGGGCAGCAGCCGCTTCTGACCGTAAATATAGTTGATAAGGCCATGGTTAAAGTAGGCCCGGAACCACTTTTTGGGGCTGTTGCTGCGAAGAAGCTCGTTAACGAGGTCCTCAAAGTTCTTTGCCACCATGGGCCGGTCGTGGATGATGTTTTTGGATTCCACAAAATAAAAACTGTTGTGCAGGGAGGCCGTAGCAAACTCCATACCCATGTCGTTGGAGATTTTGTACAGGGGCACCAGGTCCTTTGCGTTCCGGTCCTGGACCGTCATGCCGAAGCCCACATCCGGATGGTGCATTTCTACCAGTTTCTTTAGAGTGGTGTAGCCCCGGTTAAAGCCGTCCGGCAGACCGCGGATGGCGTTGTTGGTTTCCTCCAGGCCCTCAATGGAGATCCGGATACCAAGCTTGGGAAATTTCTCACACATGGCAAGGATCCGGTCCGTAAAAAAGCCGTTGGTGGAGATGACTACCCGGTCCGTCTTGGTGTACAGCTCCCGAATGATGTCCTCCAGGTCCTGACGGATGAAGGGCTCGCCGCCGGTGACATTTACAAAATTCATCTGGGGCAGCTTCCGGATGGTCTCCACCGTCAGCTCCTCTTCCGGCTTGGAGGGGGCCTTGTACCGGTTGCACATAGAGCAGCGGGCATTGCAGCGGTAGGTCACAATCACCGTACCATTGAGTTTCTTTGTCATAACGATCTCCTTTTCTTTGTAGATCCGTAGACCTCCAGGGTCTTCTCCGCCACCCGGTCCCAGCTCAGCAGGGACTCCGAAGGCTTGTAGTTTTTTCTGTCCGTGGAGATTTCCCGCAGCTTCTCCGCCAGGTCCTCCACATCTCCCTTTCGGAAGAAGTAGCTGTTTTCCGGGTCCACCCGGTTTTCCCGGATATCCGATACCAGGCAAACCCGTCCGTGGCCCAGGGCCTCCAGCAGGCTCATGGGCATTCCTTCAATGTCCGAGGGGAGTACATACAGGTATGCATTGCTGTAAAGCTCCTCCAAAAGCTGCCCCTGGACGAAGCCGGTAAAAAGAATATGGGGGTTCTCCCCGGCCAGGGCCTGCATTTCCCGGTAGTACCCTTCCGAGTGGCCGCTGCCACCGGCTATCACCAGCCTTTGGGGGATATTCGCCTTTTGATAGGCCTCAATCAGATAGTGGAGTCCCTTTTCCGGCACAATACGAGCCAGGAAGAGAATGTAATTTTCCTTGCTAAGACCCCATTTTTCCGCAATCAGGCCGGCCGGCTGTATTGGGAATCGCTCAAACCCATTGGGGATCCGGATGGTTTCCAGCCCATAGGTTTCCAAAAAGTAGTCCTGGTCGTTTTCGCACAACGTAATGATACTGTCCGCATACTGCACCACCATTTTTTCGGAAAACCGCAGAATCCGATTTCCCAGGCCGGAAAACTTCCTGCGCTTCCAGTCAATTCCGTGGATGGTTACAACAATTTTCTTTTTGCTGAGCGCCGTCAAAAACAAAAAGCAAGTGTTTCCCAGGGCATGGAAGTGGAGCACCTCATATTTCCCAAAAAGGGCGCAGACCGTCGCCAGGAACGACGACACCAGGGCATCCGTGGCTTTCTTATCGATGGTAAATACCTCTTTCAGCCGAATGCCCTCGAACCGCTCCGGAACCGATACGCCCTTTTTCTTCCGTACATACACGGTAACATCCTGTTTCAGCTCTACAAGTTCCCTGGAAAGCCTGCCCACTACCACATCAATTCCGCCCTCCCGGGAGGGGATGCGCTTGGGGCCAATCATTGCAATCTTCATCATTCTGCCTCAATTCTGCCAAAAAATCATCATTTTCTACCTAGCATTATACCATAGTGTCCTGCAAAAGGCAAGGAAAAAGCCGCCCCGCCGGAATTCGACCGGAGGAGCGGCTTGTATTACGGTTTATTCACCCTCGATGGCAGCGGCTTCCTGCTCCTCGGGCATACGGGCGGCGGGGGTAATGCCGGGCTCGTAATCCCGGTAGGCCATCAGGCCGGAACCGGCGGGGATCAGCTTGCCGATGATGACATTCTCCTTCAGGCCAATTAGGTGGTCCACCTTGCCCTTGATGGCGGCATCGGTCAGGACCTTGGTGGTCTCCTGGAAGGATGCGGCGGACAGGAAGGAATCGGTGGCCAGAGAAGCCTTGGTGATACCCAGCAGCACGGCGGAGCCGGTAGCCAGACGGAGGTCGGTCTCGCCGGCGTCGATCCGGGCCTGAACCACGGCGTTGGCATCCTCGAATTCGAAGTTGTCCACCACGGCACCAACAAGCAGAGTGGTGTCGCCGGGGTCTTCCACCCGGGTGGTACGCATCATCTGACGGATGATGACTTCGATGTGCTTATCGTTGATTTCAACACCCTGCTGACGGTACACGGCCTGGACGGACTGGACCAGGTAATCCTGGACGGCTTCCACGCCGGAAATCCGCAGCACATCCTGGGGATACAGAGCGCCATCGGTGATGGGCTCGCCCTTCTGGACCACCTTGCCGTGGGTGACCTTCAGGCCTACGGAGTAAGGCACCTGGTATACCTTTACCTCGCCGTCATCCGCGGTAACAGTGATGTTACGCAGAGCGGTGCGGTGGGTATCGTCGATAGAGACAACACCGGTGATTTCGGAGATCTGGGCCATCTTCTTGGGACGGCGGGCCTCAAACAGTTCTTCAACTCTGGGAAGACCCTGGGTGATATCGTCACCGGCAACGCCGCCGGAGTGGAAGGTACGCATGGTCAGCTGGGTACCGGGCTCACCGATGGACTGGGCGGCGATGATGCCGACAGCCTCGCCCAGGTCCACTTCCTTGGAGGTGGCCAGGTTCATGCCGTAGCACTTGGCGCAGACGCCGTTCCGGGCCCGGCAGCCCAGGATGGTACGGATATAGATCTTATCAATGCCATGGGCCTCGAACTTGGCGGCATCCTCGGGCATCATCATCACATTCTTGGAATGCAGCAGCTCACCGGTCTTGGGATCCACCACATCGTGAACGGGATAACGGCCCCGAATCCGGTTGCCGAAGGTATCGATGACATCGCCCTTCTGGATCACGGCGCCCACCCAAATACCATGGGTCGTGCCGCAGTTCTTCTCCCGGATGATAACCTGCTGGGAAACATCCACCATTCGGCGGGTCAGGTAACCGGAGTCGGCGGTACGCAGAGCGGTATCGGTCATGCCCTTACGAGCGCCTCTGGAGGAAATGAAGTACTCCAGAACGGACAGGCCTTCACGGAAGTTTGCCTTAACGGGGATTTCGATGGTACGGCCGGCGGTATCGGCCATCAGGCCACGCATACCGGCCAGCTGACGGATCTGAGCCATAGAACCACGGGCGCCGGAGTCGGCCATCATGTAGATGGGGTTGAACTCATCCAGGTTGCCCTGCAGGGCATCGGTAACATCCTTGGTGGTCTGCTCCCACTGCTGAACCACCAGACGGTAACGCTCGTCGTTGGTGATATAACCCTGGCGGTAGAAGTTTTCGATTTCCACCACCTTGCCCTCGGCCTGCTTCACCAGTTCATACTTGATGGCGGGGACCACCATGTCCGCGATGGACACGGAGATAGCGCCCTTGGTGGAGTACTTGTAGCCCAGAGCCTTGATGCGGTCCAGCATCTCGGTAGCAATGGTAAAGCCATGCTTCCGGATACACTTATCGATGATTTTGCCCAGCTGCTTCTTGCCAACCAGGAAGCTGATTTCCAGGTCGAACTCATGGCCGGGGACGGAACGGTCCACAAAGCCCAGGTCCTGAGGAATGGGCTCGTTGTAAATCAGGCGGCCCACGGTGGCATCGATGATCCGATACTCCATCTTTCCGTCAATTTCCTTGCCGTAGCGCACCCGGATGGGGGCATGGAGGCCGATAGAACCATCGGCGTAGGCGGCAATGGCTTCGTTGGTGCTGGAGTAGTTGTGCACGGGGCGGAACTTGGCGGTAGCCTTGCCCACGGAGGAAGCGGCCTTGTTGGCGGCCAGGAACTCGTCGGCATCCACCACGGTGTTTACGGGCAGGTTGGTGTCACCGGCATCGGTAACATAAACGGTCTCCGCGCCCTTCTCGGCCTTGCCCAGGCGGGTATAGGTCAGGTAGTAGGCGCCCAGAATCATATCCTGGGTAGGCACGGTAACGGGCTTGCCGTCCTGAGGACGGAGCAGGTTGTTGGCGGAAAGCATCAGCATTCTGGCCTCGGCCTGGGCCTCAGGAGACAGAGGAACGTGAATAGCCATCTGGTCACCGTCGAAATCGGCGTTGAAGGCGGTGCAGCACAGGGGGTGCAGCTTCAGGGCCCGGCCCTCTACCAGGATGGGCTCGAAAGCCTGAATGCCCAGACGGTGCAGGGTAGGTGCACGGTTCAGCATGACGGGACGGTCCTTGATAATGTCGTCCAGGGCATCCCAAACCTCGGTCTTGCCCTTATCAATCATTTTCTTGGCGGACTTGATGTTGTTGGCCAGGCCGTCGGCAACCAGCTTCTTCATGACGAAGGGCCGGAACAGCTCAATGGCCATTTCCTTGGGCACGCCGCACTGATACAGCTTCAGCTCGGGGCCGACAACGATAACGGAACGGCCGGAATAGTCAACACGCTTGCCAAGCAGATTCTGGCGGAACCGGCCCTGCTTGCCCTTCAGCATATCGGACAGAGATTTCAGAGCCCGGTTGTTGGCGCCGGTGACGGCGCGGCCCCGGCGGCCGTTGTCGATCAGGGCGTCCACAGCCTCCTGCAGCATCCGCTTTTCGTTGCGGACGATGATGTCGGGGGCGTGGAGCTGCAGCAGCCGCTTCAGCCGGTTGTTCCGGTTGATGACCCGGCGGTACAGGTCGTTCAGGTCGGAGGTGGCGAACCGGCCGCCGTCCAGCTGAATCATAGGACGGATGTCGGGGGGGATGACAGGCAGCACATCCATAATCATCCAGCTGGGCTTATTGCCGGATTCCCGGAAAGCCTCCACCACTTCCAGCCGCTTGACGATCCGCAGCTTCTTCTGAGAAGAGGCGGTCTTCAGTTCGTTACGCAGCTGCTCGGAGAGCTGGTCCAGATCGATCTTTTCCAGCAGCTCCTTTACAGCCTCGGCGCCCATACCGGCTTTGAAGTCGTTTTCGTACTTCTCCCGCATATCCCGGTATTCCTTCTCGGTAAGCACCTGGTTCATAGCCAGAGGCGCATCGCCGGGATCGGTTACGATATAGGCGGCAAAGTACAGAACCTTCTCCAGAACCTTGGGGGAAATATCCAGAATCAGGCCCATCCGGGAGGGGATGCCCTTGAAATACCAGATATGGCTGCAGGGAGCGGCCAGCTCAATGTGACCCATGCGCTCCCGGCGCACCTTGGACTTGGTAACCTCTACGCCGCAGCGGTCGCAGATTTTGCCCTTGTACTTAATCTTCTTATACTTGCCGCAGTGGCACTCCCAGTCCTTGGTAGGTCCAAAGATCCGCTCACAGTACAGGCCGTCCCGCTCGGGCTTCAGGGTACGGTAGTTGATGGTCTCCGGCTTCTTTACTTCACCATAGGACCACTGCCGGATCATCTCCGGAGAAGCAATGCCAATTTTAATGGCATCAAAGGTGGCATTTGCCATTTACCGAGCCTCCTTATTCTTCAGTCGTATCAGCGCTGCCGTTTTCCAGATCGCTGAATACATCCATAATATCATCGGGGCCGTCCTCGTCGATGACGAAACCGGCATCCAGCACTTCATTGGTATCGCCGACAACCACTTCTTCGTTCTCGTTGCCGGAGTACACCACATCATCATCGTCGTCGTCGTCCCGCAGCTCGATTTCGTTGCCCTTTTCATCCAACACGCGGATGTCCAGGCACAGGGCCTGCAGCTCCTTAACCAGAACCTTGAAGGATTCGGGAACGCCGGGCTTGGGAATGTTGGCGCCCTTGACAATCGCCTCGTAGGTCTTCACACGGCCGGTGACATCGTCGGACTTCACGGTCAGGATTTCCTGCAGGGTATAGGCAGCGCCGTAGGCCTCCAGGGCCCAGACTTCCATTTCGCCGAAACGCTGGCCGCCGAACTGGGCCTTGCCGCCCAGAGGCTGCTGGGTAACCAGAGCATACGGGCCGGTGGAACGGGCGTGAATCTTATCATCAACCAGGTGATGGAGCTTCAGGTAGTAGGGATAACCAACAGTGACCAGGTTGTCAAAGGGCTCGCCGGTACGGCCATCGTACAGGATGGTCTTGCCGTCTTCCCGCAGGCCGGCCAGCTTCAGGGTCTCCCGGATGTCCTTCTCGTTGGCGCCGTCGAATACGGGGGTAGCCACATTCCAGCCCAGAGCCCGGGCAGCATAGCCCAGGTGGACCTCCAGCACCTGTCCGATGTTCATACGGGAAGGCACGCCCAGGGGGTTCAGCACGATGTCCAGCGGGGTACCGTCGGGCAGGAAGGGCATATCTTCCTCGGGCAGAACACGGGACACAACGCCCTTGTTGCCGTGACGGCCGGCCATCTTATCGCCCACGGAGATCTTCCGCTTCTGGGCAATGCTGACCCGGACGGACTTGGTAACGCCGGGAGCCAGCTCGTCGGAATTTTCCTTGGTGAAGACCTTCACATCCACAACGATGCCGCTTTCGCCGTGAGGCACCTTCAGGGAGGTATCACGAACTTCTCTGGCCTTCTCGCCGAAGATGGCCCGCAGCAGGCGCTCCTCGGGGGTCAGCTCGGTCTCGCCCTTGGGGGTGACCTTACCAACCAGGTAATCACCGGCGTGGACTTCCGCGCCCACACGGATGATGCCGTTCTCGTCCAGATCCTTCAGGGTGTCTTCGCCAACGTTGGGGATATCCCGGGTAATCTCCTCGGGTCCCAGCTTGGTATCCCGGGCCTCGGTCTCGTGCTCCTCGATGTGAATAGAGGTGAACACATCCTCCCGGACCAGGCGCTCGTTCAGCAGAATGGCGTCCTCGTAGTTGTAGCCTTCCCAGGTAACGAAGCCAATCAGCACGTTCTTGCCCAGGGCCACTTCGCCATTGGAGCAGGAAGGACCGTCGGCCACGATTTCCTCGGTATCCACCCGCTCACCAACCACCACATTGGGCCGCTGGTTGATACAGGTACCGGCGTTGGAGCGGGCAAACTTGGTAAGCCGCATGGTCTCGGTCTCGCCGTCGTCGTAGCGCAGGGAGATGGAGTCTGCGGAAACGGCAGTGATCACGCCGGGCTTCTTGGCCTTCAGGCAAACTTCACTGTCCACAGCGGCCTTGTGCTCGATGCCGGTGGCAACGACGGGAGGCTCGGTGGTCAGCAGAGGCACGGCCTGACGCTGCATGTTTGCGCCCATCAGGGCACGGTTGGCGTCGTCGTTCTGCAGGAAGGGAATGAAGGAGGTTGCAATGGAAATCATCATTCTGGGGGACACATCGATGTAATCGATCATGTTCCGGTCCACTTCAATGATTTCGTTGCGGTGACGGCAGGTAATACGGGCATTGGCCAGGCAGCCGTTTTCGTCCAGAGGCTCGTTGGCCTGACCGACATAGTAATCGTCTTCCACATCGGCGGTCATGTACTCCACATCCTTGGTGACAAAGCCGGTAGCCTTGTCCACCTTCCGGTAGGGAGCCTCTACAAAGCCGTACTCATTGATCTTGGCAAAGGTGGCCAGATAGTTAATCAGGCCGATGTTGGGGCCTTCAGGCGTCTCAATGGGGCACATACGGCCATAGTGGGTGTAGTGAATGTCTCGAACATCAAAGGATGCCCGGTCACGGCTCAAACCGCCGGGGCCCAGAGCGGACAGACGGCGCTTGTGGGTCAGCTCGGCCAGAGGGTTATTCTGGTCCATGAACTGGCTCAGGGGGGAGGAGCCGAAGAACTCCTTGATAACGGCAGTCACAGGCCGGATGTTAATCAGGCTCTGGGGGGTGACGGAATCCAGGTCCTGGACGGTCATCCGCTCCCGGATCACCCGCTCCAGCCGGCTGAAGCCGATGCGGAACTGGTTCTGCAGCAGTTCGCCTACACAGCGCAGGCGGCGGTTGCCCAGGTGGTCAATGTCATCGGGAACGCCCACACCCACGGCTACACAGTTCAGGTAGTTGATGGAAGCCATAATGTCTTCCACGGTGATATGGTTGGGAATCAGATCCGTAAACCGCTCGGCGATGGCATTCTTCCAGTCGCCGTCGGGGCCCAGCTCATCCAGCATTTCCTTCAGGGTATTGAAGCAGACCTTTTCCTTGATGCCGTACTCGGCAGGATCAAAGGAAACAAAGTCGGCCATATTGACCATGCCGTTGGAGAAGACCTTCACATTCTGGTCGCCCACCTTGATAACGGCCTCGTTGACGCCGCGCTTGCTCAGGTCGTGGGCCTGAGCACGGGAAATGAAGTCCCCGGGCATAACCAGAATCTCACCGGTGAGAGGGTCGGAAATGGGCTCTGCCGCTTCCTGGCCGGACAGCCGGGACCAGATGTCCATCTTCTTATTGAATTTGTAACGGCCCACCTTGCTCACATCGTAGCGGTGGGGGTCGAAGAGCAGGCCTTCCAGGTGGGCCACAGCGGTCTCCACCGTGGGAGGCTCACCGGGACGCAGACGGCGGTAGATTTCCAGCAGGGACTCTTCCCGGGTCTTGCAAGGATCCTTTTCCAGGGTAGCGATAATCCGGGGATCCTCGCCGAACATATCCTTGATCTGCTCATCGGTCTGCACGCCCAGAGCCCGGATCAGGCTGGTAATGGGCAGCTTGCGGTTCTTGTCGATACGGACCCAGAACACATTGGAGTTGTCGGTCTCGTACTCCAGCCAGGCGCCGCGGTAGGGAATCACGGTGGCGGTATAGGTATGCTGGTCGGCCTTATCGACCTCGTGACCATAGTACATACCGGGGGAACGGACGATCTGGGAGATGATGACACGCTCTGCGCCATTGATGACAAAGGTACCGCCGTTGGTCATCACCGGGAAATCACCCATGAAGATTTCCTGTTCTTTGATTTCGTCCGTCTCGGTGTTGCGCAGACGAACCCGTACCTTGATGGGCTTGGCGAAGGTGGCGTCCCGCTCTTTGCATTCCTCAATGGTATACTTGGGCTTGTCTTCCATGGTGAAATCCAGGAAACTCAGCTCCAGCTTACCGGAGAAATCGGTAATGGTGCCCACATCCTTGAAGACTTCCCGCAGGCCCTCTTTCAGGAACCACTGATAGGAATCCTTCTGGATCTTCAGCATATTGGGGATCTCCAGGATCTCCTCGTACTTCGCGTAGGATTTACGCATGGTCTTGCCGAACATAACGTCCTTGACCATTGCCATATGGATCATCACAGCCTTTCTTGACGAAGTGTGTTGTTGATACGCTTGGCGGGGTTGTCAGTTTTGCTCAATTACCCTCTTGACAGCCGCCCCTCCCTGTGGTAAAATGACCATGTCGGAGAGGGAAATCTCCGCAGGGCATACTGCCACAGTATGGAACATCATTATACAAGATTTCCTTTCAAAAGTCAATCCATTTTTCAGTCCCTCTGGGGCTGTTTTTTTGTATCATTTTACTCATAGAGGAGATGCCGCTTATGTCCGTCACCTTCCGAAAGGCCAATTATGCCGACTTAGACGCCGTTGCCGCCATCTATAGCTGCATCCATACAGAGGAGAAAGCGGGCCGGACCACCATCGGCTGGATTCGGGGCATTTACCCGGAACGGGCCACCGCCGAGGCAGCCCTGGGCAGAAACGACTTATATATAGAAGAGCAGGACGGAAAAATTGTGGGTACAGCCATTATCAACGGGCTCCAGGTTCCGGAATATGCCCAGGCCCCCTGGCAGTACAATGTGCCGGAGGAAAAGGTATGCGTTCTGCATACCCTGGTCATCGACCCCCTATGCAAAGGGCATGGCCTTGGCAAAGCCTTTGTGGCCTTTTACGAGCAAACGGCTCTGGCCTGGGGGCGCCCCTACCTGCGGATCGATACCAACGCCAGAAACGCCGCCGCCCGGGCCCTGTACAAACGCCTGGGTTACCGGGAAACCGCCATTCTCCCCTGCACCTTCAACGGAATTCCCGATGTTCAGCTGGTAACCCTGGAAAAGAAAGCGGAACAAAAGTAAGCCCTGGCCAGGCATCGGCAGTCAATCGGCTCCGTTATAACATATCCCCAGGAAAATACATTGCAATTCCCGGCGAAGGATAGTATAATATGCGGTAAGATGGGTGTGGTATGGATTCCCGCCCCACTATGGATATTTTCAGAGAGTATTTTTCTCTGTTTGCCGCCAGGCGGAATAGGAGCCAAACGTGAAAAGACGCAACATACTGGACGACTTTAAAATATTGATCCGGGCCACCGAGGGAATTGTGGAAATTCTGATTCTCACCGCCGTGTTCTATGGCGTCTGGCAGGTAGGCTATTGGGGGGTGGCCTTTCCGGAGGATTTTGTGGGCAACACCCTGTACCTTCTGCTGGGGGTATATGCCCTGGCCATGGCTACCGTTTTTTCCCTGTGCGATTGCTTCCGGTACGGCCACGCCAAGTTGATCGACCTGGCGATTTCCCAGTGGCTGTCGGTCTTTCTCGTCGATGTGCTCATGTTCTTTGTGCTGTGTCTGGTTTCCGGCTACCGGGTACGGATCTGGCCCATGGCCACAGCCTTTGCCCTGGATTTTGTATTGAGCTTTGCCCTTTGCGGCCTGTACACCCGGATTTATCATTCCCTGTATGTCCCCAGGAATATGCTCCTCATCTACGAGGAGGAAAGCGCTCTGGATCTGAAATTCAAAATGGATGCCCGGCCCGATAAATACGCCATTACCGAGGTCATCTCTATCCACGCCGGTTTTCCAAAGCTCTGCCGGGCTATGGCCCGCCATGATGCCGTGGTCATCAACGATGTGGCCGGAGAGGCCCGGAATGATCTTATCAAATACTGCTACGCCCAGAGCATCCGCACCTATGTGGTGCCCCAGATTACGGACATCATTCTTTCCAGCGCCCAGGATGTCACCCTGCTGGATACCCCTTTGAAGCTGGTCCGCGGCCGTGGGCTGACTGTGATCCAGCGGGCGCTCAAGCGCTGCATGGACATTGTGCTGTGCCTCATCGCCCTGATCCCCGCCGCTCCCATCATGCTGCTGACAGCCTTGGCCATCAAGCTGGAGGACGGCGGACCGGTGTTCTACCGCCAAAAACGTGTTACCCGGGGCGGAAAGGTCTTTGATATTCTCAAGTTCCGCAGTATGATTGTGGATGCCGAAAAAAATGGCTACGATCTGACCATGCGGGCCAACGGAAAGGACCCCCGAATTACAAAGGTCGGAAATGTCATCCGCGGCTGCCGTATTGATGAGCTGCCCCAGATCCTCAATATTCTCAAGGGAGATATGAGCATCGTCGGCCCCCGGCCGGAGCGGGTGGAAAACGTAGCGGCCTACAGTGCTTCCCTCCCCGAATGGCACTACCGGGAGCGAGTCAAGGCCGGCCTCACCGGCTATGCCCAGATCTTCGGGAAATACAACACCACTCCCGAGGATAAGCTGCGGCTGGACCTCATCTATATTGAAAACTATTCCTTACTCCTGGACATCAAGCTGATTTTCATGACCGGCCGAATCCTATTCAGCAAGGAGTCCACCGAGGGCTTCGAGGTTCAGGAACAGATGCGCCAGCGCCGCCGCAGAACTCTGGAGGAGCTGACAAGAGACGACATCGGCCCCTGTGAAAAAGTCTGATTCTCCCCTGCCGAAGTGCTTTTGCACCCCTCCGGCAGGTTTTTTACAAACCTATTGACATTTTCTGATTTCATGCTATAATACAAAGGCCTTGAGTGAGCGGAACACCTGCCGGTATAGCTCAGTTGGTAGAGCAGCTGATTTGTAATCAGCAGGTCGGGGGTTCGAGTCCGTCTACCGGCTCCACACAAAAGGTATATATTCATATGGGGGAATTCCCGAGTGGCCAAAGGGGACAGACTGTAAATCTGCTGCTTATAGCTTCGGTGGTTCGAATCCACCTTCCCCCACCAACTCCGCACCGATCTTGGTGCGGAGTTTTTCCATTTTTGGGGAGAATGTGCGCTTTTGCCCTCTGAAAAGTTGGATGTTTCAGCGGTGGATTCCGTTTGACCACAACCGTGACCACAACGGGGAAATTTTGTGATCAGATTCATTCCGTTAAGCACCTTGCACCGAGCGGATAAACTCGGTCATTCGCTTGGCGCTCTCCCGCTTCATTCCGGGTGTTGCATGGGCGTAGGTTGCCAGTGTGAACGAAGCGGTGGCATGGCCTAAATTCTCTTGAACCGTCTTAATATCGTCTCCAGCCCGCAGACTGTTGACGGCGTAGGTATGGCGAAGATCATGAAAGCGGAGATTGGGCTTGCCCAGTTTCCGCATAATTCGCTTGAAGTTCTGGTAGAGAATTTTGTTGTTGATATAGCGGCCAAACTCTGTGGTGAACACCAGATGATCTGGATTTGACCAGCCGTCGCCTAACGCAGCAGCCCAGGCGTTTTGACGCTGCTTTTGAAGCCTTAGGACTTCCATAACCTCGTCCGCGGCGGTCAAAACACGGGCTTTATCGTTCTTCAGACTGGCAAACCGGAACTCTGTGTCACCCTTGACGCGGTTGTGCTGTTTATTGATGAGCAGCAAGCCATTTTCAAAATCCACACAATCCCAAGTCAGCCCCAGAAGCTCGCCTTGGCGTAAGCCGGTGAATACGGCCACAAACAGGGGAAACTCGTATTTGTTGCCCTGAATGGCGGTCAGGAACTTTCCAATATCCTCCACATCCATGGCCTCTATCTGCTTTTTCTCCACACGTGGAGGAACGGCGGCATCTGACGGATTGACCTTGATATAGCCCAGTAGCTTTGCCTGTTCCAGCGTGCGGTGCAGGACACCGTGGATATTGCGGACCGTTTTTGGGGAGAGTTCCCGTTCTTTCAGCAGACTGGTATAGAGCTGCTGAATGTCTCTTGTAGACAGCTGTTTCAGAGAAATATCGCCCAATACCGGTTTGATGTGGACACGAATGTGTTCCTCGTAGGCGCTCCTGGTAGCTGGCTTGATGTTCATCGCATAGCTGGTCAGCCATTCGTCCAACCATTGGGAAACTTTCATTTTGGACGGCTCCGCAAAGGTGCCGTTGTCCATTTCCGTTGCGATTTGGGACAGCTTTTGCCGGACCTCCTTTTGGGTTTTGCCATATACGGACTTGCGAATGAGCTTTCCGGTTTTAGGGTCATAGCCGTTGCTGTAAAGACCCTCCCATCTTCCGTCTGCTCTTTTGCGAATAGAACCGCTCCCGTTTGCTTTCTTTGCTGCCATAATTTCCTCACTTTCCGGATGTGCTTCGGGACAAACGTCTATTCCTTTTACCGGGGCCATCATAGCACAGCCTTAAAGAAACTGCAATTCTAGCCACCGTACCCCTCCGCCTGTGTCTGCCGGTCCAGCCATTGGAAGAACAGTTCCCGCCGAACCAGCAGCCGTTTGTCCAGCTTCAACGTGGGAAAGTCAAGTCTGTGGAAAAGCTGGTAAGCTTTTGCGCGGGAAATACCGAGAATGGCGGCAACATCAGATGCACTTAAAATCAATGGAAGCTCGTTTGGAGAACAGGCAATATTTATATTTTTGTGCAAAGACATCACCGTCCTTCCCTGTCCGCCCTACGCCGGGCTTCTTTTTGAAGGGCCAGCACAATGGCGTTTTCAATTTGCTGCTGGGTGTAGCTTTTGGGGAAAAACTTGCGAATTTTCTCCATGGGGATTTTGAAATTCTCCCGCTGGTTGGGCTTGGGCTGGGACAGGATTTTGAAAATACTGTCCATGTCCAGAAGTCCCGCCTGGGATTGGCGGCGCAGCTCCTTTGTCTGGGCGAGGGAGGGTGTGCAGTCCTCAGATTCCATGGTGTATAGCAGGTCCTCCTGCTCCTGGTGGTTTAGGTAAGAGATTTCCACAGCGGGTGTCAGGGAAATCCTGCCGGTATCCACCATCTGGAGAATACCGGGGATCAACTTGGTTAGACGGATATACCGCTGCACCTGACGGCCACTGTCCGCCTCTGAAATTTCCTCCCGGCTCCACCTCTGGCCAGGTTGGCCAGAAGTACCTTGATGATTTAGTGCCTCCATTTTCAGCTTATAGGCAAACGCCTTTTCGCTGGGCAGAATATGCTCCCGGTGGAGGTTGCTGTCCACCAGCATAATTGCCGCTTCTTCCCGGTTGATTTCATAGACAAGGGCTGGGACCTTGGAAAGCCCTGCCCTTTCCGCTGCGTGTAATCTGCGGTGGCCGCTGATCACCTCGTATTCGTTCGTGTCCTCTAATGGGCGGACGATCAGCGGGGAGAGAATACCTTCTATGTGAATGCTCTCAGTCAAAACCTCCATTTCTTCGTTGTCGAGGACCTTGTAGGGGTGGCCCTCAAAGGGGTGCAGCTTTGCTATGGGTATTGCAATAGGATTCCGTAATTTCTTTTCTATAAATATCATTTCCTTTCATCATTCATTTTCGATCTTATCGACTTCTGGTATAATCCTTGTTTCTTTGCGGATGCTCTGCTTCAAAAGCACGGTCCAGCGTGTCCTGGATTTCCTGAGAACGCTGTTCGATTTCCTTGCTGTCACGAATGTCCTTGCGCAGTGATGTGATTTTGGCAGTAACTTCCGCTTCCTCTTTTCGGAAAAGCATCTTCTGTTCCGGGGAGGCACGGCGGATTTTATTTTGGAGCTTGGTACGCCGGGTGGTCAACGCTTCCAGCTGTGATTCTTTTGCCGCTCGATCTGCCAGTAATTCCTCCACGGTTTCGATATTGTAACTGGCCAGATACCGGGTCTGCCTGTCAATATCGTCCAGATGTCTGAGATCAGCTCGCAGCTGTGGACTTACCGGGTGGTAAGTCGTGCCTTTGGGCAAAATCCCCAGCTGGTAGCAATAGTAGAGATACAGCCTATAAATTTTAGTTGTGCGTTTCCGGGGCTGGTATGTTGCTTTCAGCCAGTCCGGGATTTCAGGTACACGTGGACGTTCCAGGCGGCCAAACTCGGATATGTCCCGGTCGTAAATCAGGTGTTCCAGATCCTTGTTGGTCCAGTTGGGATTCAGCGTGTCCAGTCGGGTAAAATGTGGATACTGGGGCAAGCGGATTTTCAAACATGGGCCTGTGGTATCCACAACATACCCCATCTTCCGTAAGTGCTGTACGACCTGTTTCCCGGTGGCGTTGCAGTCGATGGCTTTCTGCACATCCGCCCGGTAGATGTTATACCGGGTAGGTTTCCCCGCCTGTTCATCCAGCCACACCTGCCGGGATGGGGCTTTGTGGGGATGCTCCACCACGGAAAGGCCATGCTCCCGGCACAGGCGGTCAGAGGTATCACGCAGACGCTTTAACTCTTTCTTGGAGAAATTGTACTTGCCGCCGTCCTTGAAAGACACGGAGTTAATGCAAAAGTGGTTATGCAGATGATTCTTGTCCAAGTGGGTGGTAACAATGACCTGAAACCGATCTCCCCACATCTGCCTTGCCAGCTCCACGCCTAGCGCATGGCACTGTTCCGGCGTGACCTCTCCGGGTTTGAAGCTCTGGTAGCCGTGCCACGCAATATAGCCGTCCTCCTTGCCGTAACGTTGCTTGGTGAGAATCATCTGCTGCAAGGCAATGTCTTTCTGGCAGTTGATGGCGGTGACGAATTGGCCGCCCGCTGTCTTGTCTGGATTCTGGGTGTAGGAAAACACGTTTAAGAAGTCCTGCAATCCGAGCTTCACCGTCTTTTCCGGATTCTCCACATAGTCCACCAAGTCTTTTAACCGTCCCTGGATATGCCATAGCTTTGTAGTCGCCATCTACACCGCCTCCTGTAACCGCAGAATCAACCCGGAAAGCCGCTGCTGTTCCGGCATTGGGAGAAGTGCTGCTATAGCATACAGTTCTTCCAGCAGCTCCCAGAACACATCCGGTGGCCTGGTTCTCGGTTCCCTGCCCAGACAGCATTGCCGGACATACCCGGATACACTCATACCGCAGCGTCCGGCGCTGCGCTCAATTTTTTCTTTCTCTTTCAGGCTCAATCGCAATTGAAGCCTTGTGTCGTTTTTCTTCATATACCTCCTGATTTTTGGAATAGTCCACACCCGGAAGTGGTGTGGATTCTGGATTTGTGCCAACAAATCCGATGCTCGTTACCTCTAAGGACAGTCTCACCTTTCCGTAGATAGATTCATTTGCTTCTTACCGTTTCTTCAAAGGTCAATTTCAGATTTGTGCCAGCTGGAATATCCACAAAGCCTAAATAATCCACCTCTGGAAATGTATCGGAAAGGATTTTCTGCCGCCTATGCGTATTCTCCTTTCTGACGGCGGTTTCGGCAAAAAGTGCCACCGTGTTTTCCAATTTTGCCATCACAAACCATCAAATGCGACGGCGGGGCTTTTGGGGATGTTCGTGTAGCGATAGCGTTTCCCCGAAAAAACGCCGTCGTTTTCTCATTCCATGCCGTCGAAAGCATCCAAAAACGCCAGCGTTTGCTCGGCATTTTCCTGTGATGGCTGGGGAACCTCGTGAACGGGCTGAAAAGAGGCCACATTTCCAGCTGCTTTCAGTTCCTCCCGGAGCATCAGCCGGAATCTGCCCATGAAAGAATCCTCTCGGCTTTCCACTTCTTGAGCATCCAAATAGGCATTGATGGCCTGCACCACGGATTTGCTGAAAGAACTCCCCGCCGCTTTCTGATTCCTCAGATACTCCAATGCACGGGCATCCTCGGCACGGGACAGCTTGAAGCGTATTGTGGTTTTCGTGGACCTCATTTCATGCCTCCCGTCACATTTTTCACCTCGGCCATGTACTCGTAACCTTTGGCCGTGGCGCAAATGTCGCTGTTAATGATGATTTTGTCAGGGGCAATGGG
>CAKTHQ010000017.1 GCA_934565415.1 uncultured Oscillospiraceae bacterium | reverse complement strand
CCCTGTATTAAAAAGGCCTTATTTACAAGGGCAGCCGCATCATCAACTGGTGCCCCCACTGCGTCACCGCTCTAAGTGATGCCGAAGTAGAGTATGTAGATAAGCCAGGTCATCTGTGGCATATCCGCTATCCCCTGGAGGATGGCAGCGGGGAAGTGGTGGTTGCCACGACCCGGCCTGAGACCATGCTGGGTGACTCCGGCGTCTGCGTCAATCCCAACGATGACCGCTACAAGGCAATTGTAGGCAAAAATGTGATTCTGCCCCTGCTGAACAAGCCCATTCCTGTGGTGGCTGACGATTATGCCGAAATGGAATTCGGTACCGGCTGCGTAAAAATGACCCCAGCCCACGACCCCAACGACTTTGAGGTTGGCCTGCGGCACAACCTGGAAGTCATCCGGGTACTGGATGACGAGGGCAAGGTCAATGCCCTTGGCGGCAAATACGAAGGGATGGACCGCTACGAAGCCAGGAAGGCCATTGTAGCGGACCTGGACGCAGGCGGATACCTGGTAAAGGTAGAGGACTACTCCCACAATGTGGGTACCTGCTATCGTTGCCACAACGATGTGGAGCCCATCATCTCCGCCCAGTGGTTTGTAAAGATGAAGCCCTTGGCAGAGGAAGCCATCCGGGTAGTAAAAGAAGGGGAGACCCAGTTCGTTCCTGACCGCTTTACTAAGACCTACCTGAACTGGATGGAGAATGTGCGGGACTGGTGCATCTCCCGCCAGCTGTGGTGGGGCCACCAGATCCCTGCCTGGACCTGTGCCGACTGCGGTCACATTACCGTGTCCCGGGAGGATGCCTGTAAGTGCGAAAAGTGCGGCTCTACCCGTATTGAGCGGGATCCCGATGTGCTGGATACCTGGTTCAGCTCCGCCCTGTGGCCCTTTGAGACCTTAGGCTGGCCTGAAAAGACGAAGGATCTGGACTACTTCTATCCTACGGATGTACTGGTCACCGGCTACGACATCATCTTCTTCTGGGTAGCCCGTATGATTTTCTCCGGCTGCGAGCACACCGGAAAGACTCCCTTCCATACTGTGCTGATCCACGGCCTGGTCCGGGACGACAAAGGCCGGAAAATGTCCAAGTCCCTGGGCAACGGCATTGATCCATTGGAAATGATCGACAAGTACGGCTGTGATGCCCTGCGGATGAACATGGTCACCGGCAACTCCCCCGGAAACGATATGCGCTTCTATGTAGAGCGTTGCGAGGCTATGCGGAATTTTGCCAATAAGCTCTGGAACGCTTCCCGCTATGTCATGATGAACTTGAGTGCGGACTTTGTTCCCGGTCTGCCGGAGAACCTGGAAATTGCCGATAAGTGGGTGCTTTCCAAGCTAAATACTCTGATTTCCGAAGTCACCGAGAATATGGAGCACTACGAGCTGGGTATTGCCGTCCAGAAAATCTACGACTTTATCTGGGATACCTACTGTGACTGGTATATTGAGCTGACCAAGGCCCGCCTCTACAGTGAGGAGGCCGACAGGAAGCGGACTGCCCTGCAGGTCCTGGTGTATGCGTTGGATCAGGTGCTGCGGCTGCTGCATCCCTTTATGCCCTTCATCACCGAGGAGATTTGGCAGAGCCTGCCCCACGAAGGCAAAGCTTTGATCGTCGCCAAATGGCCTGTTGCCTCTGAAAAACTGAGCTTTAAGGAAGAGGAAGCCCACATGGAGTCCGTTATGAACGCCATTCGGGCCATCCGGAACCGCCGGGCAGAAATGAATGTGCCCCCCTCCAAAAAGGCAACCTTGTATGTTCTGACCTCCAAACCTCAGGTATTTGCCGAAGGCGAGGGCTTTATCCAAAGACTGGCCTATGCCGATAAGGTGGAAATGTTGGAGAATGAGCCCGAAAACCTGGATGGCATGGTCACTTGCGCCACTGGTGATGCCAAGCTGTATATCCCTATGGGCCAGCTGGTAGATATTGCCAAAGAGCTGGAACGCATTGGCAAAGAACTGGAAAAAGCCCAAAAAAATCTGGCATCTATCCAGAATAAGCTTTCCAACGAGAATTTCACTGCCCGTGCCCCCGAAGCCGTCGTAAATGCAGAGCGGGAAAAAGCCAAAAAGGTCGCTGATCTGATTGCATCTTTGGAAGAGAGCGAAGCCGCCCTGAAAAAGAACCTGTAATATTATTGCACAAGCCGCCCAAAATGGGCGGCTTGTGGCGCTTTATTGGGACAGTTTAAGAGCCATCCTTGCCTTCTGGATTGGATGCAATCGGAAATTGCAGGGCCAGATGCCTCCAGGTGTGCCGATCCAGCCTTCCTGTAATCGGTAAGTGACTCAGCTGCTGAAAGATTTCTAAGCAGTTCTTTGTGGGAATATCCAGAACACCTGTCACCGCTGGGGCAGGAAGGCAGTGAAAGGTATCGGAGATGGCAGTCAAAATCACCTGGGCAAGGCTGACGATCACGTTTTCTTCTCCCAAGGCGAAAAAAGCTCCGGGGTCCAGCAGAATTTGAAGAGGTTCCGGTATGACCACCTCTACCAAAGCCAATTGATAGGCATCCACGATTGCGTCCCAAGTAGCTTTGTCTGTAATTCCGGTGATCGGCAGGTTACCGATACGCTGGAAGGTACGGACAGCCTCCATGGTGTCCGGTCCGTAAATTCCATCAGGGATTAGAACTTTGTATTGCGTATCGTTTTCGGCCAGTACCCGAAGCATGGTCTGCAGGCTTCGGATGGGTTGGCCCAAAAAGGTTTCCGTAGGCTTCATCGTACAACCTCCTGTCTAACTGAGTCCTGATTTGCCAGGCTTAAATCGTTCCCCGGGAATTGCGTCAAGGTTGTGGAACGATTGTATCGGTTTCTGGAATTACCAATCACGGCGGAGGTATATGGGAAAGATTCCAAATCCCGGAAGCTTGCGTTCTCTATCCCAGTGAACTGGTCATAAATTTCATCCCATGTGGCAAGATCTACATTTCCTGTCTGAGGAAGGCCGAAATATCTCTGGGCTGCTACAACTGCACTTCGGGTGGCGGACCCAAAAATACCGTCTGCCTCTATTTGCGGGATTGCATTGATATATGCACCAATTACACGAATCATGTACTGAAGGTGCTCAACTCGGATGCCACGGTCACCTTCCTGAATAGGCCGTCCATTCCAGGCAATGGTATAAAAACGCTGGCCCTGGCTACGCAGCTCAGATAGAGATGTGACAGCAGTATACAGCCGTACCAGCGCATACCAGGTGGCAGGTCCGACAACACCGTCGGGATCCAGATTAAAAATCTGCTGGAAGGCAATTAGCGCGTTTTCTGTTTGTGCTCCAAAAATGCCATCTACCACGGGAACCTTTGGGATAGCAGGGTAGTTCTGGGAGATCCTGTTCAGCTCCGCCTGAATAATCACCACATTCGGCCCGATGCTCCCTCGGCGCAAAGGTGTGCCCGGATAGGAAGAGGTATAGTTTTGAATTGGGGCATTGGCAACAATTTCTACATTACCGTAATAGCTTTCTAATATTTGCACCGAATTGTAGCCCTGCTGGGCCAGATTTTGGCTGCCCCACTGGCTTAGTCCCTCGCAGGTGACAGTGGTACCGTTGCAGAATTTGGCGGCCAGCGGCTCTACAACGCCCGGCCTGCGCAGGTAGCTGTTAAAGAGCTCATCAACAAGCTGTGCAACATTGGAAAAGAAGCTGCGGCCCTTTACAAAGAACTGATCGTAGGCAGTAGAGCTGGTGATGTCAAAATCATAGCCCCGGCTGCGGTAGAATTCCGTATAAACTCTGTTCAGTGCAAAGGATACAATGGCCAGTATATTTGCCCGCAGGGCACTCTCCTCCCAGGTAGGATAAATTTCTGACGAGGCAACATTCTTAACATAGTCGGAAAAACTGACGGTAACATTCTCCGCATTGCTGCTTGGAGAGCCTAGGTGTACCGTGATCCGCTGCGGCACAAAGGGAATGACAGTCGGCATAGCTCCTCCTATAGATTCTGGGGTGGGGTGTTCAAGAGCACACGCTGATCCCATTGGTCTGGAAGTTCCGACAGTGGTACCATTTCCAGATTCTGGACGGTCGTCACCCCGGCAAACACCTGGACATTGCTGGCTTTTACCTGCTCAAAGCCACTTTTCCAGGCATACAGAATAAGATCTGTAAATGGCGTTCCATTCTTTTCGGGGGCCTCGCTGTTTTTCCTGTCCGGAGCCGGAATAGCAACGGGCTCGGTCAAACCACTGCGGTCCGTCAGCCGCATAGCAATGGCAGTTCCGTCGCTGGAACAGATTGTAATGGCAACATTTTCCAGTGGAATTTGCGCATTGCTCATAAAAGCTCTAACCCGTATGTAGCCATTTTCAGGCATAGTCGTTCCTCCTTTTCTGATTGAGTTGGCCCAATCTCGGATAATCTATGCTGGAAAAAGCTAAAGTGTGAAGCCGCAGGGACTTTCTCTTCCTGCGGCTTCATATTTACAAAAAGGACTGCATTTGTCGGATATTTGCGTTTTCCGTATCCAATAGCTTTTGAGATAAAATCATAACCTGGCTATCGGCCTTTGGCAGCTTGTGCCGCACCTTCAGTCCTTTCGTCATACCTTTGGTATTTCCCTGGATCATCATATCCGCAATTTTAGAGTCGTTTCCATTCAGACTCAGCTTCATTCGGGTCATCATATCAGCCATGGCACGAACGGCAGGATCCAACTCCGCTGGTTCCCACCCTCTCTGGGCAGCCAAGGTATGAGCTTCACTTTCCAGTCGATCATATTCCTTCAACTGCTCCTGAAGTGCTGCCCGAAGCTTCGGCTGCATTCGATTATCCAGTACACTTCGAATTCCGATTTGTCCCATTTGTGTGGTTTTCAATATAGAAGACAGCATTTCCTGACTATTGTTCATAACGCATTCCTCCCCAAAAAGTATTTGCAGAACAGCAAGAATCATACACATTTTCAAATTTGCTTCCATATCATAAAGCAGGAGCGTGATGTGTATGTGTGCCATTTCGGGAATGATCGGCCTGGAAGCGGATCAAGCTGTAATCCAAAATCTGCTGCAGACCATGGTTCGTCGAGGACCGGATGGATCCGGTGTTTACCAAAAAGAGCGCACGATTTTGCTTCATACCCGTCTGGCAGTTATCGACCCAGCTGGCGGCAGCCAGCCCATGTCTACGGAACGATCAGGGGAAAAATATACCATTGTATACAATGGTGAGCTATACAACACAGCCGAGCTTCGCCGGGAGCTGGAGAAACTGGGGCACCGGTTTGAAGGTCATTCCGACACAGAGGTGGTGCTTCATAGCTTCGCAGAGTGGGAGCAAGCTTGTCTGGAACGGATGAACGGCATTTTTGCATTTGCCATTTGGCAGGAACGGGAAAAGCGCCTGTTTCTGGCACGGGATCGGATCGGCGTCAAGCCGCTTTTTTATAAATATCACCGGGGAGGGATCCTGTTTGCCTCAGAAATAAAGACCATTCTGGCCTATCCCGGAGTCAACGCAGAGCTGGACCAGGAGGGCGCTGCTCAATTGTTACTCCTTGGCCCTGGACGGATGCCTGGCAGCGGTGTGTTTCGGGGCATCCAAGAGCTGGAGCCCGGGTGCTGGGGTACATTCCAAAATGGCAAGCTGACAATTCAGCGCTATTGGTCCCTGCGGGATCGGGTACATACGGATTCTTTCGAAGAGACTGTAGAAAAAGTACGGTTCCTGGTGACGGATGCTATCCGGCGGCAGCTCATTAGCGATGTTCCACTGGGATGTTTTCTCTCCGGCGGCCTGGATTCCAGTATCATCAGCGCCGTGGCGGCAACAAGCTTTGCGGGGATGGAAGTATCGTTGGACACCTTTTCCATTGGCTACAGAGGGGAGGAACATTTTTTCCGGGCAGGAAAATTCCAACCGACCTCCGACCGGGATTATATTACGCTCATGGCGGATTACCTGGGCAGCCACAGTCACAAATGGGAACTGACTCCGGAGGAGCTTGTGGATTCGCTGGAAGATGCAACGATTGCGAGAGATCTTCCGGGTATGGCAGATGTGGATTTTTCCCTTCTGGTCTTTTGCAAACGGATACGGAACCACATCACGGTGGCACTGTCCGGAGAATGTGCCGATGAGATTTTTGGCGGCTATCCCTGGTACCGGGATCCGGAAGTGCGCAGCCGAGCCGGATTCCCCTGGGCGCAAAACACTCTGGATCGAGCCAGTTTGCCGGTAGAAGCGATTACAAAACAGCTTGACCCCCAAGAATATATCATGGATGCCTACCGGAAAACCTGCCGGGAAAGTGATGTTTTAGAAGGGACCACCCCCCAAGAACGACGGATGAAGGAAATGATGAATCTGAATTTCCGCTGGTTTATGCAGACCCTTCTGGATCGAAAGGACCGGATGAGTATGTACTGGGGGCTGGAGGTCCGGGTTCCATTCTGCGATTACCGAATTGCGGAATATCTCTATGGCGTTCCCTGGGCATTTAAAGACTATCAGGGAGAAGAAAAAGGACTCCTGCGGCAGGCAATGGGGTATCTGCTGCCAAGGGAAGTAGCTCACCGGAAAAAGAGTCCCTATCCCAAAACCTTTGACCCGCAATACGAAGCAATCCTGCAGCAGCGCATAGATAATCTTCTGACACAGAAAACTGCGCCGCTGTTTTCCCTCGTACGAAAGGACGCACTGAGCGCATTGCTGCAAAAATCGATGCCTTGGCCCTGGTATGGCCAGCTGATGCGTAGGCCGCAAATTCTGGCATATTTTCTGCAGATGGACTTTTGGCTGCGAAAGTACAACGTAGACTTGCTGTTCTAATAAGATTTTTGAAGAAAATGTCGAATTTAGAAGTAAAATTTCGTCAAAATGCCAACGTGAAATTTTAGCAAAGATTTGATATTATATCATTGGAACAGATAAAAGTCAAGGAGGAACAAAAGAGATGTTTCAGTTGGGAGAGCTGGTCGTTTATGGTGTCCACGGTGTGTGCCGGGTCAGCCAGATACAGGAGCAGGTAGTAGACCGGATACCCCGGCAGTATTTGGTTTTAGAGCCTGTCAGCAAAAGTGGAAGCCAGTACATGGTCCCCATGCATAATGCCGTGGCCATGAATAAACTTACCCAATTACTCAGTTCCGAAGAGCTGGAAGAACTCTTTCAGAATGACGCGATTTATGAAAGTAACTGGATTCAAGATGAAAACAGGCGTAAACAGTTTTATCGGGAGCAGTCCAGTACCATTAATCGGCAAACGCTGATGCAAACGGTCCATACTATTTATGAGCACCGGGATAAAATGCGGGAGCAAGGGAGAAAGCTCCATGTTTGTGATGAAGCTTTTCTCCACGATGCAGAAAAAGTTTTGTCCGGAGAGATTGCCGCTGTCTTAAGTCTTGACTTCCAAGAGGCTCTGCAGTATTTGCGAAAGCACTTAATGCAGCCCCAAACCGTATAAGCGATCCCCCATTTTCCAAGACTCTGGAAAATGGGGGATCATTTTAAAGCACTTGTTCATTGAGCATTTGGAGCAATTCTTCCGGAGTGGCTGCAATGCCAATGGCTCCGGCATCCAGCATTTCCTGGGCCTTTCCGTAACCCCAGGATACTCCTATGGTTGGGATTTTGTGAGCCGCAGCGCCAATCACATCGTATTTGGTATCGCCCACCATGACCCGCAAGTCGCCGGGCTGCGTTTTTCCCAAAAGATAGGCAATCACCTGGTCCTTTTCATAAAGATTGTGTTCAATGCTGGCACCGCAGATGCAGTCGAAATACTGGTCCATATCGAAATGCTCCAGAATTTCCTTAGCTGTCTCTTCCGGTTTGGAGGTGGCCACATATCGCTCCCAGCCCTGAGCACCAAGGGTTTCCAGGAGCTCCCGGATACCCTCATAGGGTTTATTCTCAAATTTCCCAATGGGAACATAGCGGCTGCGAAAAATCTGCACGGCTTCCTCGGTCCGCTCCTTTGGAATGCCAAACGCCTCAAAGGTCCCCCACAGAGGTGGACCAATAAAGACATTCATTGCTTCCCGAGGCGGCACCGGATATCCCATCTGCCGGAAGGCATATTGCGCGCAATTGATAATGCCCTCTCCGGAGTCGGTCAGCGTTCCATCCAGGTCAAACAGCACAGCTTTATGTTTCATATAATCATCCTTTCTCATTTATTTTATCATATCATAGCGGCATCAGAACTGCAAGAGGGTCCTTGCGTTGGAGCAAAAGATATGGTATGATGCATTAAAAACAGAAAGGGGACCTTACATGAAAAAAATACTTGTCCGCGCCTATTGTCAAAGCAATCTGGGGGATGATCTGTTTGTGCTGCATTTGGCCAAGAAGTACCCTAAGGTTCGCTTTTTTCTCTACGCAGTCGGGGAAAATCAAAAGCCATTTCAGGGAGCGGTAAATGTACGCCTGCCCAATAACTGGGATCGAATTCGCAGAAAGGGAAATCACCTGATGCACCGCCAAGACCTTTTTGACGGCCGGGGAATGAATGCGTCCGTAACAATCGGCGGATCCATTCTTTGGGAAGGGGCACCACTGGACTTTGTTCAGCCGGGGCAGCCTAGCTTTCTCATTGGAGCCAACTGCGAAAAAAAATACTCCCCGGAGTTTTTTCACCAGTTAAGGGCAGCTATCAAAAAGGCCAATGGTTGCTGCTTCCGGGACAGCGCTTCCTATGAAAAATTCTCGGATCTGCCCAATGTGTCTTGGGCACCGGATGTGCTTTTTGACTACGAGACGGGACTGCCCGCCCAAGAAGGGTCGGGGATCGGCATCAGCGTAGTATCCCAAAAAGGGGTGTTTCAAAAGGATGCCCTCCGGGAAACCTATTACGAAGCGATTGCACAGCTGTGTATGCGTTGCATCGAACAGAATGTTCCCGTGCGCATACTAAGCTTCTGCAAATCAGAAGGGGACGAGGAGGCTATTGCAGCCATTCTGCAAAAAATCCCTCGACGGGAAAAAATAGCAGTCAGTACTTACCGTGGGAACTCAAGGGCTTTTCTTGGGGAGATGAACACCTGCAAAACCATTGTGGCAACCCGGTTCCACGCCATGATTCTGGGGTGGGTTATGGGAAAAAATGTCGTTCCCATTGTCTACAGCAGCAAGCAAACCCAGGTTTTGCAGGACTGCGATTTCCGAGGGCCTATGTGGAATGCCATGGAGCGGGAAGAAATGACCGGAGAAACTTTATTTACGTTCGCAACGGAAGAAAAGGGGCGGTTGGATATTTCTTCCCTGAAAGAAAAATCCAGAGCCCAATTTAAAGCTCTGGATGAATATTTGAAGTAACCCCAAAATATCGCCCCATGTTTGGCAGTAACACCAGATATGGGACGCGACATTTACTTCAAGGTTTCTTTCAATGCCTTTGCCAGCTGATCGGGGCAGGAGGTGCTCTTTGTACCGCAGCGGATGCCGTCCACACGGTCGATCACATCTTCTACTTTCATGCCCTCTACCAGGGCGCCGATACCCTTTAGGTTGCCGTTGCAGCCGCCAATGAACTCAACGTTGTGAAGAACGCCATTCTCTACATCAAAAAAGATGGTTCTGGAACAGGTGCCTTTTGTGGTGTACTCGTAGTGCATGGTTTCATTTCCTTTCTTTATACCGTCAAATCGGTAATGGTTGCTTGGATGAGCTCTGCAATGGCCTCCGGAGGGACAATCATCTGGTGTCCCCGCTCTCCGGCGGAAAGCGCGATTCTGTCGCAAAGCAGGCATAGCTCATCCATATAGGTAGGATACTTCTTTTTCATCCCAATGGGACTGCATCCGCCCCGAACATAGCCCGTCAAGCCCAGAAGCTCTTTGACAGCTACCAGCTCCATATTCTTATCTCCCGCTGCCTTGGCAGCCTTTTTCAGGTCCAGCTCACAGCACACGGGGATGCAGAACACATTGATTCCGGTTTTGGTGCCTCGGGCTACCAGGGTTTTGAATACCTGTTCCTCCGGAATCCCAAGCACCTGGGCAGCATGGGTGCCGCTCAGGTCACTTTCGTCATAGTCGTAGAACTTTTCTTCATAGGCAATGCCGGCCTTTTCAACCAGGCGGACAGCATTTGTTTTTGTAGACATCTTGAATCACCGCTTCATATTATATTCTATTTTATCCTTTTTCGCAATAGGGAATTGACGGCTCTTTTTTGGGGTACCCTACATAGAAAAGGAGGATGGATATGGAAACGGACAAAAATGCGGATATGAAAAAAGAGGAACGGGAGCAGATCCTGGAGCTGGGCTCAGACATGACCCGGTCCAGTAGGGGGAACATCTATACCCTGACCATCATTGGCCAGGTAGAGGGACATCAGGTCGCTCCGGAGACTGTAAAAACCACCAAATACGAGCATGTTTTACCTCTTCTGGCTGGAATTGAGGAAAGCGACGATGTAGATGGGCTGCTGTTGCTTCTAAATACCGTAGGGGGTGACATTGAAGCGGGACTTGCCATTGCAGAGATGATTTCGGGAATGAAAAAGCCAACGGTTTCTCTGGTTTTGGGCGGCGGCCACTCCATCGGAATTCCGTTAGCGGTATGCACGAAAGAGTCCTTCATCACGCCCACCGCTAGCATGACGGTGCATCCCGTTCGTATGACCGGGCTTGTAGTAGGTGCACCGCAGACTTTCCGATATTTTCAGCGAATCCAGGAGCAAATTGCAGACTTCGTAACTGCCAATTCCCGGATAAGCAGAGCGGATTTTGAAAAATATATGATGGCAACAGGGGAGATGGCAACAGATGTAGGCACCATTCTCTACGGCAAGGAGGCGGTTTCTTCCGGCCTTATAGACCATCTTGGAGGGCTTAATGACGCACTTTCGGCACTTCATCGAATGATCGACGCGGAAAAGAAAAACGAACAGCCATAAATGTATTGCCCGGCGGACAAAATACTCCCGCCGGGCATTTGCGTTCATAGAAAATAGTTGTATTTTTCTGGATTTGTGATACAATATACAAAAGTATGCGAAGCTGCCAGAGTTTCGCAGTGATTTAGGAGGTTTTTATATGGCGGAATACAAGCAGTACATCAGCCAGACACAGGAAAATGGCAGTGTAATGATTTCCGAAGATGTAGTAGAGGCCATTGCCGAACACGCAATTGCAGAGGTAGAGGGTGCCGCCGGCCTGAGCGTGATGCCCGGCAACGAAGTAGCAGACTTTATCGGCGTAAAAAACTGGGGTAAAGGCCTGAAGATTTATATTGCGGAGGATAATACCGTTTCCATTGATACGGATATTGTCATCCGCTACGGCTACAGTGTGGTAGAGGTAGCAGATAGTGTCCAGGCTGCGATTTCTACGGCTGTAGAATCCATGACCGGAGTGAAAGTGACCGCCGTGAATGTGAATGTTCGCGGAATTTCCAGAAAATAAGGAGAGACTATGACGAGAGGAAATGCCAGAGAGCTGGCTGTACATCTGATCTATTCCAGAGAGTTTACCGGCCAGGAGCCGGAGCAGGAAGTTGCCGCACGGCTTGACAAAGAATACTATCCTTCCCTGTCCCAGGAGAATGCTGTCTATTCGGACCGTCCCAGCGCTGCTCAGCTGCGTTACATTGACTCTGTGGTTTCCGGTGTTGCCAATCGGGAAGAGGAGCTGAACGAGCAGATCCGCAAATTCGCCATTGGCTGGGATATTTCCCGCATTTCCAGGCTGACCCGCTGCGTGCTGCAGCTGGCCATTTATGAGATTCTCTTTGTAGAGGATGTGCCCACCGGTGTTGCCATTTCTGAGGCAGTCCGGCTGGCGAAGATGTATGATGGGGAGGAAGCCGGTTCTTTTGCCAACGGTATTCTGGGTGCTTTCGCCCGGAGCCTGCCCCAGGAGGAAGCCTGAAATGGGCACCATCGGCATTGATACCAGTAACTATACCACTTCTATTGCATATTTTGATGGCTGCAGCGGCGAAAACTGCTCTAAGCTGCTGCCCGTCAAGCAGGGAGAGCTGGGTCTGCGCCAATCGGATGCGGTATTTGCCCATATCAAAAGCCTGCCGGAGCTGTCCGGCAGGCTGTTTTCCCATATAGAGGGAGAAAAAATTACTGCGGTAGGCGTCAGCACCCAGCCTCGTGCAGTGGAGGGAAGCTATATGCCCTGCTTTTTGGTGGGCATTTCTCATGCAAAGCTTCTTTCTCAGGCCCTGGGGGTTCCTCTCGTGGAGGTTTCTCATCAGCAGGGTCATGTGGCGGCGGCTCTGTGGAGTGCGGGGGCGCTGGAATTGATGGATGCGCCTCATCTAGCTTGGCACCTTTCTGGAGGCACCACGGAGCTGCTGCTGGTGGAGCCGGATGAAAAAAACGTAAAGTGCACCAAGCTGGGGGGTACGACGGATATTTCTGCCGGCCAGCTCATCGACCGGACAGGCCAGCTTCTGGGGCTTCCGTTTCCCTCGGGAAAGCACCTGGACGCTCTAAGCACCCAGGCCGTAAAAAGGGACAGCTTCCGGGTAAAGTGCGCCGACTGCAAATTCTCCCTTTCCGGGATCCAGAACAAGGTGCAGCAGTATTATGCGTCCTCTAGAAGCCCGGAAGAAACGGCTGCGTTCGCCCTGCGCTGTATTTCCGGCGCAGTCATTGCTGCTACCCAGCAGGCAATGAAGGCTTATCCAGGGCTGCGGGTAGTTTTTTCCGGCGGCGTGGCCTCCAATTCCATGCTGCGGGAGCTGACAGCACCCCTAGATCCGGTGTTCGCCCAGCCTCAATTCTCTACGGATAACGGCATGGGTGTGGCCGTGCTGGCCAAACGGCTGACGGAGGTGTAAAATGCCCCAGATTTTATCCATTACCCAAATTAACGAATATATTCAGGGACGTATGAACGAGGACCCGATGCTCTCCCAGGTAGCAGTGCGGGGAGAGATCAGCAACTACAAGCTCTATCCCTCCGGGCACCATTACTTCACTCTAAAGGATGAGCAGTCTGCCCTGAAATGCGTCATGTTCAAGGGAAACGCCCTGTCCCTAAGGTTTCGTCCTGCCAGCGGCATGAAGGTCATCGCTTTAGGCCGGATCTCCGTATACCCTCGGGACGGACAGTACCAGCTCTATTGCAGCTCTATGGCCATGGACGGTATCGGAGACCTGTACGCTGCTTTTGAGGCGTTAAAGAAGAAATTATCCCAGCAGGGGCTTTTTGATCCTGCCAAGAAAAAGCCGATCCCCAAGTACCCCGCAACCATCGGCATTGTCACAAGCTCTGCCGGTGCGGCCGTTCATGATATTTTGCGGATCTTAAGGGCCAGATACCCCCTGTGTAAGGTCCTGCTTCTGCCTGTGCGGGTCCAGGGAGCGGAGGCACCGGAGGAAATTGCATCCGCCATTGCCTATGCCAACGCCCACAAAATGGCGGACCTTTTGATCGTTGGCCGGGGTGGCGGCTCCATTGAAGACCTTTGGGCCTTTAATGACGAACGGGTAGCCTGGGCAATTTTCAATTCCCAGATCCCTGTTATTTCCGCTGTGGGCCACGAACCTGATGTGACCATTGCGGATTACGTTGCGGACCTTCGGGCAGCAACCCCCAGCAACGGTGCCGAGCTGGCAGTTCCGGACCGGGATGCTTTGGCGCAAAGCCTAGATGCAATGTCTTCCGCAATGGCAGGCGCACTGAGTCGCCAGCTGAAGTTGGCAGGGCAGCGGCTGGAGCATCTGGCTGCGTCCCCGGCACTGCGCAGTCCTACCGGCTATCTGGACCAAAAGAGCAAGGACCTGCTGCTTTTGAAAAACCGACTTTTGTCCACGCAGAACCAAATGCTGTCCAAGACACAGCAGCGGTTTGTGAGGAATGTTGCTAAGCTGGATGCCATGAGCCCCCTGAAGGTTTTAAGCCGGGGCTATGCTATGGCGCAAACAGAAGAGGGAACACTGGTTCGCTCCGTAAAGCAGACTGCACCGGGAGAGAAAATTGTGGTCAGTTTGGGAGACGGAAAGCTGAATACAACTGTTGTATCAATAAAGGAGGCAGACCATGAAGGCGAAGAGCAAAACCTTTGAGGAGAAAATGCAGCGGCTGGAGGAGATCGTCCGGGCTATGGAACGGGGCGATGTGGCGCTTGAAGAGTCTCTGAAGCTGTTTCAGGAGGGCACAGAGCTTGTCCGGGACTGTGGAAAGCTTCTGGAGGATGCCAAGATGCAGGTAAACAAAATCTCCGTCGGTGCCGATGGAGAGCCCGTAGAGGAGCCGTTCCAGGATGAAGTTTGAGGAAAGAAGCAGCCTGTATCGCCGGGAGATCGAGGCCTATCTGAAAGAGATATATGCGTCCTTCGATTCACAGCCCCAAAAGCCTATTTTTGAAGCGGCGAATTATAGCCTCCTGGCCGGTGGAAAGCGGTTGCGGCCCATTTTTGCGCTGGAATTTTGCCGGATATGCGGAAGAGACTATCACGAGGCCCTGCCCTTTGGCGCCGCCATGGAGATGATTCATACCTACAGCTTGATCCACGATGATCTGCCCTGTATGGATAACGACGACTACCGCCGTGGGAGACTGACCAACCATAAGGTCTTTGGGGAAGGTATGGCTGTACTGGCCGGAGATGCTCTTTTGACGGATGCTTTCGCAGTCGCCACCCGGGCAAAGCTTCAAAAGCCGGAGGAAATGGGCACTGCCATTGCGGTGCTCAGCCAGTGTGCCGGTTCTTTGGGCATGATCGGCGGGCAGGTGCTGGATATTATGAGCGAGCAGCGGGAATGCACCGAGCAGGAGGTTCTGGACATTCAGTCCCGGAAAACAGGGGCCTTGATCCGCTGTGCCTGTGTACTGGGTGTGATTGCCGGAGGTGGCAGCAATGCCCAAAAAGAGGCCGCTGCCCGGTTTGCGGACCGCTTAGGGCTGGCGTTCCAGATCCGGGATGATATTCTGGATGTGATCGGCTCCCAGCAGGAGCTGGGCAAGGCAGTAGGTGTAGACGGCGAAAAGAATACCTTTGTCCGCCTATATGGGGTGGAAAAGTGCGAAGACCTGGTAAATCGCTATACCCAGGAGGCAATCGGCAGCCTGGCAGCGTTCGAGGACACTTCCTATATGATCGCATTGGCCCAGAGCCTGACTGACCGCAGAAATTGATTCTACCCGGGGTGCCCGCAAAAGCACTCCGGGTTTTCTGATCGTGCGGCCTGATTTGAACGAGGAGAGAGGAGAAGGAAATGAAAAAGTATGAAATTCGACCCATTCGGAGATCCGACGATAAACTGTTGGCACCTATTATCCGGAAAAACCTGGAGGCTTACCACTTAAATATTTCGGGAACGGCCTATTTCGATCCGGAACTGGACCATTTGAGCCAATTTTACGGAGGCAAGCCGGACAGCCGCGCATATTTTGTACTGACAGATGAAACGGGGAAGGTATTGGGCGGAGCCGGTTTCGCGGAATTTCCCGGTCTTCCGGATTGCGCCGAGCTGCAAAAACTGTATTTGACGGACGCCGCCAAAGGCAACGGCCTGGGCAGGGGGCTGGTGGAGACGGTAGAACTCTACGCCGAGTGCATGGGCTACAAAAGGCTCTATTTGGAGACCCATTCCTCTATGAAGCAGGCAGCGTCCCTTTATCAGAAAATGGGCTTTACTCCGATCACAAAGCCGGAGGGTGTTATCCATGCGACAATGAACCGGTTTTACATCAAAGAATTGGGCCAGGAATAGGGAGGAAAGTACTGATGAATACATATACTTTCCGAAAAGCACAGCCGGGGGAGGAAAACATCGTTTTTGAATTGATCCGGCAGCGGATGGACTGGATGGACCAAAAGGGGATCGACGGCTGGAACCGGATGGACTATTTATCGGTTTATCCCTTGGAGCACTACCAGGAAATCCTTCCGGAAATGTATGTTTTGCAGGAGGATAAAACCGGAGAGATCCTTTGCGCAGGAGCACTGTATGAATCAGACGAACGGTGGAATTCTGGGGAGCCTGCTCTTTACTTACACCATTTTACCTCGAAGGTTGGTGCGCACCAGGCAGGTACCCTCTTTTTGTACCGGGCGGAGGAATACGCCAGAAGCCAAGAAAAGCAGTATCTACGCCTGGACTCATCCCGGGATAACAGGCAGCTGGAAGCCTATTACGCCCGTCAGGGCTATGTCCCAGTGGGAACCTGTGTAGATGGCCCGTATCACGGGATCCTGCGCCAAAAGAAGCTGAATGGTTTTACCTTCCGCAATGCGTCAAAGGAGGATATCGACCAGATCAGCGCAGTGGAGGCAGCCTGCTTTCCGCTTGCGGAGGCTGCTACCAAAGAGCAGCTGGCGGAACGGGTGGAGACCTACGGCGACTGCTTCTGGCTCTTATTTGATGGCGAAAAGCTGATATCCTTTGTTGACGGCTTTGTGACAAACGAAGAAAACCTGACAGATGAGATGTACGAGAAGGCCACTATGCATGACTCCAATGGTGCCTGGCAGATGATCTTCGGCGTCAATACCATCCCGGCCTACCGGAAACAGGGCTGTGCAGCACGGCTGCTGCGGCAGGCTATCCTGGATGCAAAAGGGTGGGGGAGAAGGGGACTTGTTTTGACCTGTAAGGCCCCTTTGGTCCACTACTATGCAAAATTTGGATTTATAGATGAGGGAGTGACCGATAATTCTACCCATGGCTGCGTTATATGGAACCAGATGCGGTTGACTTTCTAAAAATATTCGCCCGAGGCACGGAAAAACGCGCCTCGGGCTTTTGTGCCATATCTATTCCAAAAACATTAAATTTTTGAAAAAAGACTTGACATTTTGGTTTACTTACTATAAACTAACTTTAGACGGTTTATGACCGATAAACCAAAAGGAGTGATGCTTGTATGGAAGATATGAGATTGGGTGCGGTGGAGTCCCGGTTTGCGGACATTATCTGGCAGAATGAACCGCTTCCCTCCAGAGAACTGGTAGCACTTTGCCAGGAACAGTTAAATTGGAAAAAGCCTACAACTTATACCGTCCTGCGAAAGCTATGTGAGCGTGAGATTTTTCAAAACGAAAATGGGATGGTTCGTTCCAAAATTTCCCGGGAACAGTTTTATGCGATGCAGAGCGAACAGTTTGTAGAAACGGCTTTCAGCGGTTCTCTTCCGGCCTTTTTGGCAGCCTTTTCCTCCAGAAAGGCACTGACAAAGGAGGAAGTTGACCAGCTTCGGGGCATGATCGATGCATTCGAGAAAGGGCAGTTATGAAAGAGATGTTTTTGTGGGTGCTGAATAACAGCATTCCTGCTTTTTGGCTGTTTTTGGCGATTCTGGTCGTGCGTTTCTTCCTCTCGCAGAAATCCCGGAGAATATCCTGCCTGCTGTGGGGGCTTCTTGCAATTCGGCTGATTCTTCCGATTGGCCTGGAAAGCAACATGAGTGTTCTTCCGGCAACGGAACCCATTGTACAGGACACATTCACGCAAACAGTGCAATTTCCCTTTGAAGCAAATTCTGCCCCGGAAGAAGATACCTCCAGAGACCTGACAGCGCTTCAAAACCTGAAGTTGGAATCCAAAACAGGGTCTAAGCAAATGGATGTAGTAGGAATCCTATCTGTGCTTTGGCTGGCTGGTTTCGCGGGGATAATCCTTTATGCGGTTGTAAGAAGCATTTCTATGAAAAGGCAGCTGGCCGCCTCTTTGGCACTTGAAGCAAATGTCTATTCCTGTGACTATATCGATGAACCCTTTGTTTTTGGAGTGTTTCGGCCGAAAATTTATCTTCCGTCCTGCCTAAAACCGGGGGAGCTGCCCTATGTTCTTGCCCATGAACAGGCCCATCTAAAGCGAAAAGACAATTTTTGGAAACCTTTTGGCTACATACTCTTATCGCTGTATTGGTTTGACCCATTTGTCTGGATCGCCTACAGGCTGTTTTGCCGGGATATAGAGGTCGCTTGTGATGAAACCGCCATTCAGAATATGGGGCCTTCTGAAAAAGCAGACTATTCCAGAGCATTGCTGCATTTCAGCGGCCTCAAAGCGAAAACAGTAATGCCGTTGGCTTTTGGCGAAAAGGATGTAAAGCATCGGATCACCCGAATTCTCTGTTACAAAAAACCGGCTGTTTGGATTGGTGTGGTGGGTATCATCGCAGTTATTGTGATGGCTGTGTGTTTCCTGACAAACCCGGTCAATGCTGCATCGGCTGATCCGGCGAATGTGGACACAACAAATCTTTTGCTGATTGGAAAAAATGCGACTAACGAGGACCGTCCCAATACGTTTGCTTTGCTGACACTGGATCCCGGTAAAAAATCGATCAAGGTGACGGTGATCCCGTCGTGGACTTGTTTGCGATTCCGCGTTACCGATTGGAAGCAAGTGCCCCATGAAGGGCAGGGTAGGCTGGGGGATATATATGGCTTAGGCCGCCATATGGAAATCACCGATGGGGGAATCGCCCCCATCATAAAGGAGGGGCTGGCAAGTAATTTGGGGGTAGAAATAAATGGTGCAATGGAAATTGACGAGGATGTTTTTTCCGGAATTGTAGATGCGCTGGGCGGTATCGATTTGAATCTGGAAACAGATGAATGGGACCAGCTACGTGCAGATGGCATTTTGCCGGACCGCAATGCAAACGGAACGTATCACCTGGGCGGAAACTGTGTGCCATCCTATCAGAAGCTCGATATTGCAAATGATACACTGGATCGTAAAATCCAGCGCCAGTCCAAGGTATTCAAAGAAATACTGGGGAAGTGCCAAAAAATGTCTAAGGGCCAGCTTTCTGCGCTTTTGGATGTCACCCTACCTCTGGTAGCAACGGATATGGAGGATGGCCAGCTGCAGACCGCAAAAACACAGCTATTAGACCTGTTTCCTTCCGCAAAAGTGGAGCTGCAGATTTGCCCGAATCGGGAATCCTCCGAAGAGACGCAGCTGGATTTTGGCACGATACAACATACTGTTTGGGTCCCGGATTTGGAAAAATGTAGGGAATTGCTGGGAACCAATTCTCTGAATCAGTAGAACGCAAAAGCACCGGGCACAAACCCGGTGCTTTTGCTATTCTCTAAGAAAACTCTATTGACATAGTAGGAAATCAGTTATATAATCCACCCGACAAGGTGGGTTAAAAATATGAATTTAGAAATCACAATTCCTCAGTTAGAGGCGTTGGAGCAGCCGAAAATCATCGATATCCGCACTCCGGCGCAGTTCGCCTATGGCAGCTATCCCGGGGCAGAGAATATCCCGGCGGAGGAGCTGCATCCGGAAAATTTTCAGGAGCCGGTATATCTTCTGTGCCAGAGCGGCATCATCTCCCAGGAGCTGGCCGAAAAGCACCAGGACGCCGGATACCCTGTTGTCAGCATTCAGGGCGGGTATCGGGAATATCTCCGGCAAACCTTTATGCAGGCAACAGCCGACGAAGCTGTTTGCAGGCAGCGCAGAGAAAAGGCAGCGCACAGCATCATCACTACCTACCGCAAGGAGCTGTGGACGCCTTTTGTTAAGGCAATCAAGCAATACAAGCTCATATCAGATGGGGATAAAATAGCCGTGTGCATTTCCGGCGGCAAGGACTCCATGCTGATGGCAAAGCTGTTTCAGGAGCTGTATGCCCATGGCCGACATAATTTTGAAGTGGTATTCCTGGTGATGAATCCGGGCTATAATGAGCTGAACAGTCATGCGGTCATGGAAAACGCCCGGCTTCTGGGGATCCCCATTGAGGTATTCCATACGGAGATATTCGATATCGTGGCCAATCAGGGCGGCTCTCCCTGCTATCTCTGCGCCCGTATGCGGCGGGGCCACCTGTACAGCAAGGCCAGGGAACTGGGCTGCAACAAAATCGCTTTGGGACACCATTATGATGATGTGATCGAGACGGTTCTTATGGGAATGCTCTATGGCGGCCAGGTCCAAACCATGATGCCCAAGCTGCATAGCACCAATTTCCCGGGCATGGAGCTGATCCGGCCAATGTACCTTATCCGGGAAAAGGACATCTTGCGCTGGCGGGATTATAATTCTCTCCATTTCATCCAGTGCGCCTGCCGCCTGACCGAAAGCTGCGCCTCCTGCGGCGGCACGGAAAAAGGCTCCAAGCGGGCGGAGATCAAGCAGATGATTCATACCCTTTCCCAGCGAGACCCCCAGATTCCGGCCCGTATTTTTAAAAGCGTTGAGAATGTAAACCTGAATACCGTCATTGCATACAAGAAGAGCGGCATTGTCCATAGCTTCCTGGATGACTATGATGACTGACACCAAAGAAAAAATCAGGACCCGAGAGCTGTATTAGCTCCCGGGTCCGTTTCTATTAACGACCTATTACGCCTATCCTATAGATATTTGAATTGAATGCGTAAAAAATGCTTGACTTTCGGGACTACATAGTGTAGTCTGTACATAGCGACTACAGAATGTAGTCCCAAAGGAGGTATTTCTATGTCAGATATTCAGCTTGGTGTCATTGAATCCCGCTTTGCGGACATGATCTGGAAAAATGAGCCGGTATCATCTTCTGCGCTTGTCAAAATGGCAGGGGAGGAGCTGCAATGGAAGCGGACAACGGTACATACTGTACTGCGGAGACTCTGCGACAAAGGATTGTTTCAAAATGACAATGGTACGGTAACATCTCTTATTTCCAGAGAACAGTTTTATGCCATGCAAAGCCAGCAGTTTGTCGATACGACCTTTCACGGGTCGTTCCCCGCATTCCTGGCAGCATTTACAAAGAACCGCTCTTTAACGGATGCGGAGCGGGATATGGTCCGGAAAATGATCGATGAGGCCGAGGAGGACGAAAAATGAGTACGATCTTTGCGGCACTGGTCAAAACCAGTTTTTTGGCGAACTGGTTAATCCTTGCGGTAATTCTTCTTCGTGTGCTTTTAAAGAAAGCGCCAAAACGGGTTATCTGCATCCTGTGGGCAGTTGTGGCAATTCGGCTTTTGCTACCGTTTTCCATTGAAAGTCCGGTCAGTCTGATTCCGAAAACCACTGTTGCCTTTCAGGAGGCAGTAGATACGAGCTTGATCCATGTAGAAGCGGTTCCGTCTGGCAATACTTTAATTGCTGCATTGCCGGGGGCTGCGGCAGGGGACAGTACCCCAAAGGCCGACATTTCGATATTGCCTGGGATATGGGGGATCGGCGTCGCTGTTATGCTGGGATATTTGATGCTCAGCTACCTTAGAATGCAGCATCTGGTCCGGGAAGCGGTTCCGGAGGAAGGAAACATCTGGGGTTGTGATGCGGTGACATCTCCCTTTATTCTGGGAGTATTCCGGCCCAGAATCTATTTGCCCTCCGGGCTTTCCGAAAGCAATCGGGAATATGTGGTTGCCCATGAGCAAAGCCACCTGCGCTGTAAGGACCATTGGTGGAAGCCCTTTGCATTTTGCCTGCTGGCGCTATATTGGCTTGACCCGCTGGCGTGGGTGGCTTATTTCCTGGTGTGCCGGGATATTGAATTTGCCTGTGACGAGCGGGTCGTCCGAAAATACGGTATGCGTCAGAAAAAAGCCTATGCATCGGCACTCCTGGAATGCAGCAATCGCAAAAAGCTTGTCCTGGTGTGCCCGGTGGCCTTTGGAGAGAATGCAGTAATTCAGCGGATCCGAAATGTTTTGAATTACAAAAAGCCAGGATTTTGGATCATTCTGGTTTCTGTGGTTTTGATTCTTGGAGCAGCAATTGGATTTCTGACGGTTCCTGCAGCCAAAAACGCCCTGGAAGAAAATCCAGGGGAACCTCTTCTGGAAGAAAGTGTTCCCCCAACAACGGAAAGCGTTTCGGAAACAGAGGCTGCTGTGCCGCCTGCGGAGGAAGAACAGGATCCAACGGAAGAAAGCAATTCTGAGTGGGCACAATACCCGGACGGGATCCGAGTAGATACCTACACTGGGGAAACCTTCACGGCCCATATTATGCTGGTTCGGGACCCATCAAGGGTGTATCTGGCCACTTCCTCCGAGACACTTTCCAAGGACACTCCAGGACTGAAAATCGATGCTGCAATCGAAAAAGAAGGAGCTGTCGCCGCAATCAACGCGGGAATATGCTGGGACGACGGAACCGGAAGTCTGGAAGTTGGCAGTGTTCCTCTGGGACTGAACCTCTCCAAGGGAAAGGTGGTATGGAACAGTTTTTCTGAAGCAACCCCAGATACAGGCTTCGTTGGCTTCAACAGGGATAATATTCTGATTGTTGCCAACTCCGTGACAGAAGAGGCGGCGCTAGAGCTCGGGATTCGCGACGGCTGCGCCAGCGGCACGGTCCTGATTGTCAACGGAAACGCGGTGGACATCGATTCTGGCTACGGCCCCAGGACGGCCATCGGCCAACGCGCCGACGGCACCGTGATTCTCGTTTGCACAAACGGCAGAACCGAAGAGCATCTTGGCGCAACCCTTCCGGATGTGATCGGCATTCTGCAGGAATATGGAGCCGTGAATGCCTGTGCACTGCTTGGCGGCTCCTCTGCCAATATGCTCTATCGGGATACACGGGGGCTGTACGGCAAAAAGGGAACCGTTCATATGTTCAATCCGGAATCCGCCGAGCTCAATATCTTCACTGGGCTGGCACTGCGCCGGTTGCCCACCTTCTGGATGGTAAAGCCATAAACCGTTTTCAGAGGGGTTCATATCTGCAAGAAAAAGGCCAACTTAACGCAGAGCCTGCTCCACCTCCCGTAGGGAAGGGAAGCAGGCTCTGTATTCATAAAATTCGTAAAATTTAAAGATGCAACCGAAAGTTGCTAATTTTATAAGTCTATAGATGGATTCATAAAGTAAATATTCCGCTGATCCAGCTTCTCCCGCAGCAGCTGAACGGCCTCGCCAAAGCGCTGGAAATGTACGATTTCCCGCTCTCGCAGGAAGCGGATCACATCATTGACATCCGGGTCATCACTGAGCCGCAGAATGTTGTCATAGGTCACCCGTGCCTTTTGCTCTGCTGCCAGATCTTCCGTCAAATCTGCAATCGGGTCCCCCTTTACCGCCATAGAAGCTGCATTCCACGGAAATCCTGCCGCAGCCGCGGGATACACGCCTGTTGTATGGTCTACAAAATAGGGTGCAAATGCCGGGTCCTTGTATTGATTGTCCTTCAGATTCCGGGTCAGCTGGTGAACGATGGCGCCGACCATTTCTAAATGGCCCAGTTCTTCGGTACCAATATCCGTCAGCAGCCCCTTTAGCTCATCGAAGGGCATAGAGTAGCGCTGGGATAGGTACCGCAGGCTGGCACCGAGTTCGCCATCTGGGCCACCGTACTGGGTCAGGATGATTTTGGCCAGGTTGGGATTGGGGCGGCGGATCTTGACGGGGTATTGCAGCTTTTTGGAATATTGAAACACGGTTATTCCTCCTTATTTGCGGCGTATTCCCAGGGCCAGGGATCATCCAGCCAGGTATATTCGTTGCCATCCGTGGGAGTTTGGTGGTTCATAGGGCCAATTTGCTGCTGGTATCTTTCCAGGCAATCGGCATACATTTGCTGGTATTGCTGGTAAAGCTCCAGGGCCTCCCGGTCCTCCCGATGGGTGTCCAGGTACAGGGCCAGCTCCTGAATGGCAAAGCCAAGGGCCTGGATTTCCGACAAAGGTGTTACGGGAAGGTTATTTTTATTGACGATTCCCATAAGCGGCAGGTCCAGGCCGGGATACAAGGTACCGCGGACCAGGCCCTTTCGCGCCTCGTAGCGCACGGGCTGCTCTATTTGAAAGGGAACATAGGGATTGGCCAGAGGGGCCATTGCCGGAAGGCGGCCTTCGCCAGTATTCTGGGTATTCTTCGGAAAAGCCAATTGAATTCCTCCTTTACAGGGTTTGGAAAGTGTTTCCGGGTCATTCTATGCCGGATTTTGCCAGGTGTGCATGACGCCTGCTCTTTGCGCATAAAACAATGTGAGGTGGTGACCATGAAAAAATTAGGATTTCCGGGGCTGCTGATGTGCTACCTGCTGATCGTCGGGCTGACATTTGCAGGACTTTTGGGTGGGGAAAAGGCAATTTCCGTTTTAAAAGAACAAATCCCGGTGGAAAGAGCCCATACATTCATCATCGATGCAGGGCACGGCGGGGAAGATGGCGGTGCTACCTCTTGTACGGGACGGCTGGAAAGCGAATACAATCTGGATATTGCCCTTCGGCTGGACGATCTGATGCAGCTTTTGGGCTATCGAACGGTGATGATTCGGAAAACAGACACGGCCATTTATCGAAAAGGGGAGACAATTGCTCAGAAAAAGGTAGACGACTTAAAAGAACGGGTGCGTATCTCCAACGCATCTCCCGGAAATATCCTGATCAGTATTCATCAGAATTTTTTCTCCCAAGGACAATACAGCGGTGCCCAGGTATTTTACGCTGATAACGAAGATAGCAAGCAATTGGCGGGCCTCTTGCAGCAGAATCTCGTATCTGCGCTGAATCCAGGCAGCAAGCGGAAAATAAAACCCGGAAAAGGCATCTATCTGCTGGAAAAAAGAAGCGGATGCGGGGTCCTGGTGGAATGCGGATTTCTCTCCAACCCTCAGGAGGAGGCCCTTTTGCGACAGGCGGAATATCAAAAGAAGCTGGTATGCGTGATCGGCGCCTCTGCGGCCTCGAATCTTTCTTGACGGACCAATGGGCCCCTGGTATAATGGGGAAAAAAGAAAAACGAGGAAAAAGCAATGGCAAAAGCAAAAACCGTTTTTTTCTGCACCAATTGTGGAAACGAAAGCCCCAAATGGCAGGGCAGATGCCCGGCCTGCGGCGCTTGGAATACCTTTGAAGAGCATATCGAAAAGCCAGTGGCTACCGGAAAAGCGAAACCTAGCCCCGTAGGCCAAAGCCGGAGGCCCCAGCGGATCCGAGAGGTGGATACGGAAGGGGAGATCCGCTTCTCTACCGGTATGGGGGAGCTGGACCGGGTTTTGGGCGGCGGTGCCGTGGCAGGCTCCCTGGTGCTGGTTGGCGGCGCTCCCGGCATTGGCAAATCCACCCTGCTGCTGCAGATATGCAATAGCCTCTGCGCCGGACGCAGTGTACTCTATGTCTCTGGCGAGGAAAGCGAACGCCAGCTAAAGCTTCGTGCCCAGCGGCTGGGGGTCGAACCGGAAAGCCTGTATATCCTATCGGAGACCAGGCTATCTGACATTTTGGAGGCGGTTGAGGAGCTAAAGCCTGATATTCTGATGATCGACTCCATTCAAACGCTGTACCGGGAAGAAAACGATTCCTCTCCCGGAAGTGTCTCCCAGGTAAAGGACTGCACTATGACCATGATGCAGCTAAGCAAATCCCAGGGGATCACGGTGTTTGTGGTCGGGCATATCAATAAAGATGGCAACATTGCGGGCCCAAAGGTACTGGAGCACATGGTTGACTGTGTGCTTTACTTTGAAGGAGACCCCAATTCATCCTACCGGCTTCTCCGGGCAGCAAAAAACCGTTTCGGTTCCACCAACGAAATTGGCGTATTTGAAATGATGGAGAGCGGACTGGAAGAAGTACCCAATCCTTCCCAGATGCTGCTGGAAGGCCGCCCGGAAGGGGCCAGCGGTACCTGCGTGGCCTGCGTTATGGAGGGTACCCGGTCGGTTTTGGCCGAGGTCCAGGCCTTAGTAGCCAAAACCATGGCAAATGTCCCGCGCCGGGCGTCGGATGGATTCGATTTTAACCGCATGATGCTCTTGCTTGCGGTGGCCGAAAAACGGGCAGGGCTGAAGCTGGGGGCCTTTGATGCCTACCTCAATGTCATCGGTGGCCTGCGTCTGGATGAACCCGGTGCCGACTTGCCGGTAGCTCTGGCGGTAGCCTCCTCCTATCGGGATCAGCCCATTGCCGACGATCTGGTCGCCATCGGAGAAGTTGGCCTGACAGGGGAGATCCGTTCCGTTTCCCACCTGAATCAGCGGCTAGGAGAGGTGGCCCGCCTGGGATTCAAAAAGTGTATCATCCCCAAGGGCGGCTCCGAAAAGCTGGAAATTCCCAGAGAACTGACGGTTTACCGCGTGAGAAATCTGCGGGAAGCCATAGAAATTGCGTTATAAAACTACGAAATGCCCCGGACGCTCTTTGTCCGAGGCATTTTTAAAAAACTAAAATTTTTTCGGATAGAGTGTGACCATTCTCCTCCCAATACTGTCTACCATAGTGAAGGGCCCACAAAAAAGAAAAGGAAGGTGTAATCGTGACAGACGATCAAATCATCGAATTGTTTTGGAACCGGAGCGAGGATGCTGTTTCTGCTACAGATGCTTCCTATGGTAGGAAGCTGCGGGGACTGTCTCATCGCATTCTCCAAAATCTGGAGGATGCAGAGGAAATGGTCAACGATACTTATCTAAAAACCTGGAATTCCATTCCCAAAGCACAGCCACAGTATTTCTTTGCCTACATTGCGGCGATTTGCAGAAACCTATCTCTAAATCGGCTGAACTGGAATCAGGCAGAAAAACGGAAGGCTGAAATCGTTACCATTTCAGAAGAACTGCAGGCTTGCGCTCCAGACCTAACTCAGGAGCAAATGTCCGACAACCGGGAAATCGTGCGTGTGCTGAATGCTTTTTTGGAAAACTTGCCAAAGGAACAGCGGCTTGTTTTTATCCGCCGGTACTGGTATGCCGATTCCATCCCCGCCATTGCAAAGCGCTATGGGCTGACGCAGAGTAAAGTAAAAATGCAGCTGCTGCGTACCCGAAAAAAGCTGGGGGATTACTTAAAACAGGAGGGAATTCTGATATGAAAGATCATACACTCATGCGGGCACTTAGCTGCATTCATCCCAAATTCATCCACGAGGGAGAGTTCGATTCTATTTCAAAAGCCTCCGGGCATTCCTACCGTCGGTTGATTGTTGTAGCGCTGGCCGCCTGCCTTGTTTTTGCCCTTGCGGTGACAGCCTATGCGGCCAATCTCTATGGGCTCCGAGAGCTGTTTCGGACACAAACAAGAGAGCTTCCGGAAGAAGCATTGCCATTTGTACAGACGGAAACTGTGGCAACAGAAGCATCCACAGGCTGGAGCTGCGCAATTACGGAGTCTTTGAGTGACAACGCAACTGTGATGGCGACTGTAACGATTTCCGGTGGAGATCAGTATATCATTGCGCCTACCTATGTTGGACCGGATGACTCTGTCATGGAAATTGGTCTTGCCGGGGACCAAACATTGGGAGAGTATGCCCAGGCCCAGGGGAAAAAGTTGCTTTTGGTGGGTGCCAGTATCAAAACCATAGGCGGAAAAGCGGCTGGCAACGGCTCCCAGAGAATGCAAAGCCTCTCCGACAGCGAAATGGTTATTCTGACACAGGCGAATAAAACCATATCCGGGGCCAATCTGGAAGCGGTTTGTCGAGTGTATGCTTTGGAAGCAGGGACAGACGATGTTCAGCGCATCGACTTGCCTTTTACTTTAACAATGGCTCCAGCAACGGCAGAGGAAATAGTTTACCGAGCAGAAGTGCCGGATGCCATTCCCGGATTGACCGTAGGGGAGTTGCATATTACCAAGTCCGCATTGGGGTATAATCTTCGGATGCCGGAAACGGTCACCGATCAGGATGCCTACTATAACATTATGAAAATAGATGTAGACGGCCTGACTTACGGAGAAGGCGGCGGTTCTGTATTAGGAGACGATGGGAATTGGTATTTTGAAGCCCAAATGTGCCAAGGAAGTCTATCGGATCTGCTGACAATTCGCTACTACGATTGGGAGAAAGAACCGATTGGAGACATCGTATTCCGCAGAGTTTCTCAATAGTTCAAACAAGGAGCTAGGCCAATACAGACCTGGCTCCCTATTCTTAATGAAACTAGAACAGTAGCCCAATCAAAAAGCCTATGATCAGCCCCGCGGTGCCCGCCAAAACAATATCCAGCGGATTGGTCCGATACTTGACCCGCAGGACCTTTTTGACAACAGGCTTTTCAACGACCTTTTCTACCACTCGCTCAACCGGCACCTCCTTGGTCACCGTAACGACCTTCGGCTGAGGGGGCGCAGAGGGCTTTTCGATATAAACAGGCTTTTCAACGACTTTCTCTACGTAAACAGGTCGTTCCTCCACCTGTCGGATCACGATAGGTTCCGGTGGGGCAGGAGGGGAGTGGACTACTCCGGAGGCAAGATATTCCACATCCGCACCCAAAGCATCCGCCAATTGAATCAGCCGCAGGGGGTCCGGGCAGGAAAGGTCATTTTCCCATTTGCTGACAGCCTGACGGGAAACTCCCATCCTGTCCGCAAGCTGCCCCTGGGAGAGGGAAGCAGCAGTGCGCAGGAAAGTGATCCGTTCTCCAATGGACATAGATTCTCACCGTTTTCTCTAAAATTCTGTCAATGATCAGTTGCAACTTGAATTTTAACGAATTTATTTGGAAAAGTCAAGTTTGGAAAGGGGATTTGCCTCTGCGGCGATTTTCAGCTCCGTATTTTCGATGTGGGTATAGATCTGGGTCGTGTTCAGATTCTCGTGGCCCAGTACTTCCTGTACCGTTTTCACATCCACGCCGCCGGCCAGCATCATGGTGGCTGCCGTATGTCTCAGCTTATGGGCAGAAAATTGGGTAGAGTCCAGCCCAGCCTGCAGCAGTGCTTTTTTTACCAGCCGGTGGACTGCGGTCACGCTGATTCGGTTGTTGTCTCTGGAGCCAAACAGAGCCCGATTGTCCGAAAGCTCTTTTTTCTTTCGTTCTTCCATATAATCGTCCAGTGCTTTCCGGCAGGCGGTACCAAAGTAGACAAAGCGCTCCTTATTGCCTTTACCGACTACACGGATTCGATCCTCGTATACATCCGTCAGATTCAGCCCCACAAGTTCACTGCGACGGATGCCACAGTTGAGGAACAGCATCAATATCGCATAGTCCCGCTTGGCATTTTGCCCAGAAACAGCCTGTAAAAGTGCGGAAGATTCCTCTAAAGTCAGGTATTTCGGCAAACTTTTCCGCAATTTGGGGTATTCCAGATCCGCAACCGGATTCTCATTCAGCTGCTTCGTCCTTACGGTAAGATACTTATAGAAGGATTTAATTGCAGAAAGCTTCCGCGCCCGGGAAGCCGCCTCAATTCCATGCTCCGGCACAGCCATATCCGGCCGCGCCACCCGGTCATTGGCCAGATAGGAGAGGAAGTCAAACACATCCGAGGTCGTGATACCGGCCACGAAGTCCAAATCAATGTCCCGGATGTCAATGGTTTCCAAATCCGTGGTGATTGACATTTCCGAGCGCATCAATTTGATGAACCGTAGAAACATCCGCAGGTCCAGATAGTATTCCTGGATCGTAAGCGGCGATTGACCTTTGATATTTTCGTGGTAAGTTAAAAAATCCCGCAGAACTTGCGGACAGTCTTGATAGCGATGCATAGGGCTAGTAAATCAAATTGTTTATTATATTTAGAACGCAACAAAATTTTTATTTTGTTGCGTTCACTTTATGGGTGCCCAGGGGCTTCCCCTAGCAAGAATCGCAGCTAAACCACGTTTCCTTCCTATTTCCCTTTTTAAGGATTTTGGTACCCTTTTGGGCCATAATAAACGTATTTTTGATATTTTCCTTTCTAAAGATTTCTTGTCTAGCTTACCGCATTTTCAAAGCCTTGTCAATTGGATTTTTGGCAGGTATAGGTTTGCTAAAACCTGCACTTTTGTTGCGTTGACTTTTTCATGTTCCTGTTTTCCCTAACTTTCTTTCAATTTCTGCCCATTCCCGCAACTTTTCATTCCTGTTTGATTGCATCCTTTTGTTTGGGTACACTTCTGTACTTATAAGATTTTACTTATGCTACATTTTGAGGTAAAAAGTTATGATTTCACGGTTTTTTGCTTCTCCCCTCTTCCGGCGGCTACTATGCTGCTTCCTTGCCCTGGCTACCGTCTGTCTGTGCCTGGCTCCGGCGCTGGTACAACCGGCTTATGCTCTTGCCGGTGTTGATGATGCAACTCTTGCTATCGGTCTGTTGTTTTGTTCCTGGGCTGGCGTTACGTTTGCCACCAATCAGGGCGCTGTTACGGCTGTTACCAGTTTCCTTAATTCGTCAGTCAATGGGCTCAAGGCCTGCTCTGAGGTGGCTTCCAAGTATGTTGTAGATGGCTCTCTTGCCTTGGTTCAGGGGGTTAAAGATGCTTTTCAATCAATTCTTCCGTATATTAATTCTACGTTTCGGACTCCGGAGGGGTCTACAGAGGGTTCCTTGGTCGGCTCTGTCCCTCTCGGTGTTCCGATTGGTATCCCGTCTTTTGCTGATTCCTCGTCTGCCTCTAACCTCAATTATTATTCCGCTGATTTGTTCGCCAAAGGTACCTACCCTATTTCTGTTTCTACATCTAAGGGCGTTTTTCAACTTGCACCTTATTTTAAGGAAAGCTATGAGGCTAAATTTGGTGTTTACGTTGTTGATCCCTCTGGTAAAACTAGTTTGGATTCCGGTCATATATTTATGTTTTCTACTAAATTTGTTGATTTTACTTCCTATTTTGTTGGAAATAAACTATATTTTGCGTCTCATCATATTTACAATGGGAAAACTTATTTGGCAACCATTTGTGCGTATATCTTTACCGATGTTCAGGATGCTTCTTTTGAATTCATTGGCGTTGAAGGTTATAAAAGCATTTTCAAGAAAAACCCAAAGATAACAGGTAAAGAAGTTACCGATCTAGCCTTTGCTCAACCCTCTTCTCCGGCTCCAAACCCTACCGATCCTACAGACCCTAGCGAGCCTTCTACTCCTACTAAGGATAGCATTCTAGCCGGTTTCAAGGATCCTATGTTCTGGGGTCTCATGGGCATGATTGCTATTCTTAAAGATTTAACTGGTTATGATGCTTCAAAAATAGACCCGGAAGCTTTGTTAAAGGAGTTGTATGATCTGCTCCATAAAACCCAGACAGTTCCAGAGCCTAAACCCACTGAAGCCCCAGAGCCAACGCCAACCGAACAGCCCCAGCCGGAACCGAAACCATCTGAGGCGACGAAGCCCACGACCTCGCCGGATACTCCTACAGACCCGCCGTCTGATGCTGCACCTACTTTCGATGGAATGATGCTTCCAGGACTCCGGAACTTCTTTCCCTTTTGCATTCCTTTTGATTTACATGACATGATGGAAGCTCTTTGTGCTGACCCGGAAGCTCCTAAATTTACGTTTGCTACATCCTTTTTGGGGAAACTTTATGAGGTTGAGATTGATCTTTCTTCCTGGGATGATGTAGCCGTTAAGATTCGTTATATGGTTGTTGCTATATACATTGTTTCTCTGACTGTTGCTACTCGGAAGTTCATTAAGTGGTAATGGGGTGTTTTAATGGATGTTTTGCAATCTATGTGGTCAAATTTTGTTCCTAAGCTCATGCAGCTGCTTCCCCTCTCCCCTTTCCGCAACTGGATTGATTATTTAAGCAGTGTCCCCTATTTGGGGTATATTAACTGGTTTATCCCGATGAAGACCGTTCTCGGAATCACTGCTGCCTGGGTGTCGGCTATTGCGACCTATTACATTTATTCAGCTATTCTGCGTTGGCTCAATATGGTGGAATGATATGATTAGACTGTATTCTGGAACCCCTGGCAGCGGGAAGTCCTTACATAACGCCAAGGATGTTATCAACCGCTCCCGCTTCGGTAAGCCTGTGATCGGCAACTTCCCTGTTGACCTCTCCCGCTTTAAGAAAGCAAACTACACTTACAAGCCAAACCATGAGCTGACCCCTAAATTTTTGATTGAGTTCTCCCAGGATTTTTTCAAGGGGAAGCGTGTCAAGGAAGGGGCTATCCTGCTGGTGATTGATGAGTGTCAGCTGATATTTAACTCCAGGGACTGGCAGCAGAAGGACCGGAAGGACTGGCTCCAATTCTTCTCGCTGCATCGTCACTATGGGTACGATATTACCTTGATTGCCCAGTTCGATCGTATGATTGACCGTCAGATCAGAGGACTGATTGAGTATGAGTACTTGCACCGGAAACTAAGTAACTACGGCTTCGGCGGTAAAATCTTCTCGCTGCTCTTTGGCGGTAATACGTTCGTTGTCGTGCAGATGTGGTATCCCCTGAAGCTGAAGATTTCCAGTGACTTCGTGCACGCACGGAAGTATTATTATTCCATCTACGATACCTTTGGTATCTTCGGGGATACTCAGGCTCAACCGGCTGCAATGCCCGACGGCGAGTCTTCCGCCGGTGGACAAAAGCCGGAATCTACGGCCCTGGCCCTGCCTGATCGGCAGCGTTTAAGCCTGGTTTTGTCTGCCCGCTGGAAACAGGTCATGAAGCGGCTCCGTGAACCGGTGCGCACCGTGCGCCTTGGCCGCTGGTTGATCTATTCCGGTGCCGGTAAATATCTGCTAACAGAATACCGGTCATCTGATGGGCGGAACGAGTTGGGTTGGAAACTCTGATTTGTCTATTTTCCACAAAACACCTACACGGCAGCGGCCCCGATCCACGCTTGATCTACGCCGCTGCCATCGCTATTTTGGGCTTTTGTCCTGGCAATCTTTGTGCAGGTTGCTGTTTTTCTGCCAGGGTCCAGGTTTCAATATCGGAGATGGAACGTGTACAGGCTGCCACTGAATGTACAATCTCACGATCGGGACGCTTGCACCAAAGGCATCTTCCCCGCCCCGCCGGCAAGCTTCCACTGAATGAATGCACTACAGGCGAGTAGCTCCCTAGGCTTTTGCCTGCCTCAGATCGCCCTCTGTCAAAGTCGGCCCCCGGCCCCAGCTGGGGACATGGTGAAACTTGGGTCATAACGGTTACAGCTGAAAGCGCAGCCCTGGCGCTACCGGTGATAGATCACTCCGCAGCGGATGCCGGTAGGGATGCTGTTACTCTAAGTCCTGGCTTTTTTCTACTCCGGTGGGCAGCAGCTCCAGCTGGAACGGAGGAAATGATGTTTCTTGTGTCCTGGTCTTCCGCTCTGTCTTCTTGTTTGCGCCCCAACACGCAAAATTTCAGGAAGGCACCGAAGGAACTGTGTCTACAGGATGAGTGTCCAGCAGCTGAAAGACATAGCGTCGGAAGTCAGACGGACAGCTGTCTTTCAGATAAATACCCAGAACCACCCCAAAATAAAAAATAACCCCCAAAAGGGTGTTTAGATGAAAGACTGGTGTCCGGATGTCGAAAGACACTGTGTCGGAAATCTGATGGACATTCATCAGGGAGATATAGTTTCTTTGGTGACCGGATGAAATTTTGCGTGCAGCGTCAATAGTCGCCCTTTACCATGCAGCCTTTCGGAAGAAGGACAGTTTTTCATTTCCTCTTTATGCGCCCACAAAAAAAGACAGAACAAAAGCGCTCCCCTTCTGGCCTTGACTGGAGAGGAGAGCTTTACAGCGCCAGGGCTGCGCTACGGTATGTTGTGACTTGGAACTATGTGCTGCCGTGTATCCTGGCAGCCGTTCCCCAAAAAATAAAAAAAAGCTATCTATCAATCAGGATAGCAGGGGGTTTTACCAGCTCTGTTTTTTTGCAAGTTAGAGGCGGGGGGTTCAGTCCATGTGAGAACCAGGTAGGAGCTGTCCATAGGTTTGTCCAAAGTTGTCCATAGTTTTTTTCATGCCCTTGTGGTGTGAAAAAAATTGTGGGCAACTGGCAGGCGTAGCCTGTGGGCAAACCTGTGGGCAGCTCCGGAAGGATCCGATGTTACTTAATAGAGTTTTTGATGATTCCGCCGAAGAACCCTATTAGAATTATTATAGAAGTCCACGCTATAATCTCATCCATTAGTGTTTTCTCCATTTCCGCCTTTGTTCCTTTTTGTTTTCTGCAAAAAGAGCTATTATTCTAAAGCCTCCACACACATATATTGCCCACTTAAAAAATTCAATGAACGGACTTATTGTTTTAGTAAATTCAATCATCTTTTCCTGTGCGCCCTCCATATGGATTTCCAAGCAACCAATCAATAGATACCTCGTAATAGTTTGCTAATTTTCCGAGCTTTTCTAGGTCTGGCTGTAATTCTCCTGATTCATATTTGCTAATTCTACTTTGGTCTATTTCTGTTTCCTTTGATACTTGATTTTGTGTTAGTCCAAGTTCCTGACGTATCTGTTTGATTCTTATTTGAAATACTTCCTTATACATTTCAAACACCTCTTTCTTATATTACATTTTTGAATTTCGTCACCTAATTCAAAAACTGAATATTGACATGGAGTTCATGAAATGTTATTATTCTATATATTCAATTATTGAATACATGCTTTAACAAGGAGGTACATAACCATGTTTGAAATCGTTGGCTACAGGTTCGTAGACATGACCACAAACGACGGGAAAGTTCAGGGGTATTCCTGCTTTATCCTGAATCACGAACCCCAGGACGGCCTGGAAGGCGTTGAAGCGAGCAAGATCTTCTTCTCCTCCGATAAGTTCCCCGACTTCCGGCCGAAGCTGAAGCAGCTCTATGACCTGCGCTTCAATCAGAAGGGCCGTCTCATGGGCTACGCCGAAATCGACGGCTGATGATGGCCCGTCCAAAACGGATCCAGGGACCTGTAAAGGCTCCTTTGGATCCTCAAGTGTTGATACCTTACTCCCAGCTGGTGGACCTCCTGGAGGCCTCTGACCGGCTGGAAACAATCGAATCCGATATGAAGCGCATCCTGGTGATGCAGCAGCAGCTCCGAACGCAGATGACGGAAGTCATGATAGCCTTTGGAGACCTCAAACGATTTGTATCGGATTAACCATTTTACTGGGCTGGCCGGGAGGCGTACCCCAATGTAAAAAATAAGTGGTTGCCGGAACATTTGGGTTGGTGTTCCGGTGACCCCCCTCCCACTAACAGGGGGGTACAATTTACAGGGGGGTAACTTTTAGATGGAAAATTGCATTCTCTTTGACTGGCTCACATTTTCTTCAAAATGTGACGGAATCAGCTCCCTCATCTCCCTTCTGGGGCTTGAATCCGTCACATTTGAAGAGCTTCCCCGTGGCCGGAACGGCTACAAGTCTATGATGACCTGGGAAGGAATTTCTATCCTGTCAGATGGCCGTGAAGATATGGGTATCTGCGTGGATATGTCCGGTAAAGGCTGCCGGACCTTTGAAACCTATTCTTCCATTTCCTGGGATGATCTATTCAGCATCATTCTGAACGATGATTACAACATTAGCCGCCTGGATGTGGCTATGGATGATCATTCCGGGCTTCTTGATATTGACTTGCTGCGGGATGATACCGATCTACACAATTATGTAAGTAAGTCCCGGAAGTGGATGGTTCAGTACGGCTCTGATGGCTGCACGATCTATCACGGCTCTCAGCAATCCAATATGCTGATTCGTATCTATGACAAGGCAGCTGAAAAGCAGGTAGATGGTCATTGGATCCGTGTAGAAATGCAGATGCGTGACGAGATCGCAACCGGCTTTTTACAGGCTATGTCCAGGATCGAACCTCTTGGCTTTCATGCCTGCGGTGTCCTCAATAACTATCTCCGCTATGTTGAACCTGCTGATGGGCAAAATATGTCCCGTTGGCCTATGACCCCCTATTGGGCGACTTTCACCAACAAGATGCAGTCTATCCGCTGTTGGTCCGCTCCTGGCGTTGACTATGACCTGATGCATCTTTCTAATTTCATCATTAACCAGGTTGGAAATGCTCTTGACTGTTACCTGAAGATATTCGGCGTTGCCGATCTTATTCGGGAGCTTGGGCAACGGTCTATTCGGCCGTCCCCAAAATATGAGCGTCTGAAGCGGGAGTATGAGAAGCTGAAGAAGCAGTTGGATGAGCTGTAGGGGGGTCAATGATATGCCGTTTGTTATTTGTAGTCCGTACTGGTTGTACGATCAGCACAAGTTTGTTACCTGTTATTTCTCAGGGCATTTTGAAATTTCTGGAAAGCTAATAGATGAGAATTGGAGTTTATCTCTTGATGATGCCGTATATTTCAACGATTATGATTTGCTTTACCGGGTTACTTCTCAACTTGGTGGTTCTATGCTAAGGATTGCTTTTATGGGTGATGATAATGAGTCTTGAGTCTTGGTTCCTCATTTTTCTGGCTTTGTTTTTACTCTTCCCTTTCCACGTTGCTGCTGATGTGCCCGATCAGATGGATCCATCCGATCTTCCAACTACGGAGTTCATAGAAGATGCTGAGGCCACCGAGGAGACCGAGGCCCCGCCAGAGACAGACGATTCCATTGACCAGGAAGAACCATCAGATTCCTTTGATGGCGTTGATCCTTCCGACGATCCCACGGAACCTTCTACGTTGCCTGTACCTACCGTTCCTGTATACCAGCCTATTATTGAAGATTCTACCAGTGCTATTGTTCATTCTGTCCTTTACGGTTCTTTCCTGATTTGCGGGACTTTGGTTGGAATCTTTCTGCTGCGAGGTCGTTATGGTACTTGATTTTTCCATTTTGTTATCAGGTTTTGCGCTAGGCCTCTTCATCGGCGTGGCTGCGGACATGATAAATAAAATTATACTGGCTTTTGCCCGCTGGGTTTCAAGCTGGTAAGAAAGGAGTTCAATATGCCTTCTGTAGTTTTGGATGCTGCTGTTTCTTCTGATGCTGTTACCACTGCGCTGGCTGGAGCTATGTCCACCACAGCAAATAATATGCTGTCCGCTATCAGCTCTGTGCTGCCTACGGCTCTGTCCGTTGCTGGTGCCATCCTGGTTGTCACCCTGGGCTGGCGGCTTTTCCGTAACTTTACTCACGGTTAAGCTAACTACATTTCGTAAGAAGCAAGAAAAGGCCGCTGTCCACCTGGATAGCCGGAGGAAGGGGGCGGGGGTTCCCTCTCCGGCTGTTCGGGTGAGACAGCGGTTTGTTTTCTTAATGATGTAGACAATGCAACAAACGGAGTATTTTGTTGCGTTCACTTTGCCAGTTTCAACGGCTCCCCTCTGGCAGGTTTTGCACCTAAAACAACTTGATTTTCCTTTTCCTTTCTAAAGATTTTGGTACAACTCATTTTAGCATTGCCGCCGTTGTTTGTCAAATGAGGTTTGTAATGGTTGATAAAGAAAAACTTCGTGCCTGGCTCCAGGATGCTGCCGTGGATGCGGCGGTGATCGTTGCCGGTGCTGCTCTGATTCTTGGCCTGTGGTATCTGTGCTTCCATATTTGATTCTTAATATTCAAAAGTCCGAACATAAAAAAACCGGGGTTCCCATTGCTGGGTTCCCCGGTCTGTTCTGTCATTTCTCTTTATCCTCCCACGGTAAAATTTTTTCATCCCGGTTGTTCTTTGCAATCCACTCTACCATTTCCAGGTAGCTGTATCCTGTCCGGATTGCCAGTTCTTCAATTGCTTCTGTGATTTCTTGGATTGTCATATGTCCCTCCTTCGGGGAGAGGTTGCCCCCTCCCCTTTTTTGAATCTTAATCTTCAATTTCCATTTCCACTTTGCAGATGCCGCAAATCAGCGGAAATTCCTTTGTGGTTCTTGCGATGGCTTTGCACTTTGGACAAACGTGCTTCCAACTGGTTTTCTTTGGCTTCTCCTTGCCGTCTTCCTGGCCGTCTGGTTTGCCTCCTTTCTCCTTGTCGCCTCCCGGACCCATCAGACCCGCAAGCGGGAAACGGTGCATCTGGATGTCCTCCCAGCCTTTGGAGATGATGTAGTTCAGTAGTTCTTCTGTCGGCTTGGTAATGGTCCATCCGTACTTCTCATCTTTCTCAATGGAGATCATGTGTTTCTCGGCTTCCTCTTTGAACTTCTTGTTGTGGTAAATCCCTCCCCTGCTGCAATCCTGAATGTCGTGTTTGATGTTGTACAGGTGAACCATTTCATGAATCATGGTCGCCGTGACCTCCTCAATGGGCTTTGTTAGCCACTCCGCACCAATGTTCAGTTCGTGCCTCCAATCGTCCTTCCGCTTCCAGGTCTTGCAAACCGTAACGTGACCGTAGGCCCTTGGAGTGCTTTGGATGGTGATAATTGGCTCTTCCAGCTCCCCGTTGAAGCTGTCCTGGTTCAGCTGCCGGAACATCTTCTCCAACTGTCCCGCTGCTCTGCTTGTCTTGGTTGTCTCTTTCATGGTTGACTTTCCTTTCTGGGCATGATATAGTTTTAAAGCAGGGTTTTGACTTTCCCCCTGCCTCATATCCGGCTCGCTCTGGTGTAGCGGACCGGATTCTTTTTTGCGCCGCCCTAGCACACCTGCCACTACTGGCGGAAATTTTGAAGGAAAAGGCACAGGCCACACGCTGCAAGTTTCTGAGCATGGTCTGTGCCTTTTCCGGTTTTGTCAAGACTCGCGCAGCGACTCGCAACGTGAAAAATGGCATGAAGACGCAATCCTTCACGCGGCTTTATGCCATTTTTCATGTTGGTCTTGACAAAATCAAAATTTCCGGTAGGGTGAGAAGTGCTAGGGCTTTAAGAAAGAATTGTCCCGCTGGTACTGTTTCCAACAATAGACCAGCTTCGGCGGGACTATTCTTTCGTCCCCTGATTTCAAACATAGTTTTGAAATCGGCCCCCTGGCCCAGCCTCTCGACAACCACCGCAAAACAGGAAAACAGCTACCCGGGATGGACTTCCACCCTAGGTAGCTGTTTTTGATTCTTAATATTCAAAAGTTTTACTTTAAGTAATCCGGCGGTTCCCACAAGCCTGTTTCGTGGTTGAATGTCCAGCCGGTAGGATACCAGTCTTCTCCCGGTACTTTCTGCCAAGGGAAGCGTATTTTTTTCTTTTCTGGCTGTTTTTTCGGCAACAACGGAGGCGAAGCGTTTTGGAATCGGATTTCCTGCTTTGCCTGTGCCCTGGTCAACCAATCGCTAGATTGCAATGGATCCTTTTTCTTGTGTCCAGATGGAAAAAGGTCGAGTGTCTTTGTTACGATTTCCAACAAGGTCTGTAGAATGAATTTAAGGCAGCGCAACAATTGTCTTAAAACGATAAGTGCAATATACACTACAACAATAAGGAATATGATGCTTAATAGCTGTGGACTTTTCAAGACCTCTGCTGCCCTTACAAATATGGTTGATATAGGGTCCCTAAATTCAAGCCCCATTTCTCTATCCCCTTTTGAATATTCATATTCAAATTACTTTTGTTTTTCTTCTTTCTCAAAGTATTCTTTGATGTATTTTTCTAGTATCAAGTTGATTTGACTGCTGAGAGGTCTTGCCTCTCTGCTTGCAATCTCTTCGATGGCCTTTCTAGTAGACGGTGTTACCTTAATACCTATCTGTTCAGTTCGTTTTTCCATAGTAAATAACCTCCAATGTCATATTACCATATTTAATGAAAAAGTCATAATGGATTTAGCTATATTTAACAAAGATATATCTTATTAAATCTTTCCGCTTGACTTTTGGCTAAATAAGGTTTAACCTTAGTATACCAGCTTTAAGAGTTTGGTATACTAAATCTTTTTCAAGGAGGAACAATCCAATGAGAACCAAAATCAAAGTAGTTGGGATTGGCCAGCGTATGAGCGGAACGAGTAAGAAAAACGGAAAACCTTATGACTTCCTCCCCGTCTCTTTCGTCTTCAAGGACCAGTATTTCAACGGCTTCCGTGCGGCCACCGCCAACATTGACGGCCCCACCGTGGACGCTGCCGGTATGGTCAAGGTGGACGATGAAAGAGAAATCTTCTACCACACCTTCAATGGGACCATCATTGTAGACGGTATCCTTTAATGGCCGCCCCAAAGTCCAAGTGGCAAGTAACCCTTCCCATCGACGATCTCATGTCTTTACTGAAATTTTCGGAAGATGTGGAGCGGATGAAACAAGAAAATAAGCAGCTCCGCCAGGAACTGGAAGGACTGCGTAATATGTTCTCCGAGGTTATGCAACAGTTCGGAGACATCAAGAGGGAACTCAAGGGGAGATAAGCCCTCCCCACCTCTTGACACACCGGCGCTCACTACGACATAGCGCCGATTGTGCCAGGTGTCAAAATCTGACACTCTAATAAATCTAACACATACCACCCTGCTGTGTCATGTGTCAAATATTAGGAGGTAAAATATGGCTGACTCTCAAAAATTCCGTGACCGCAAATTTGTAATGGTCCTCTACCCGGAAGACCCCACCCACGCTGCCGCTATCGAAAAGCTGAAATCCGGTGGTTACAACTTCGCCGCTATCATGCATGACAAGGACACGCTGGAATCCGGCGAACTGAAAAAGCCCCATTGGCACGTTGTCGTTCGCTTCAAGAATGCTGTTTGGAATACCGCCATTGCTAAGGAGTTGGGCATCACTCCCAACTACCTGGAAGCCTGTAAGGATGTAGACGCTTCCCTGCTCTACCTGGTACACTTCGGCAATGAGGACAAATACCAATATGAGTTTGAAGAAGTCTTTGGCCCCCTGAAAGTTCGGCTTGCTACCCTGCTTGCAGAACCGGATGAAGGTGCTAGAGTGCTGACCATCGTGGACATTGTAGACCGGTCCCCCGGCCCTATCGGCTACTCCGAACTCATCAAAAAGTCCGTGGCCGCCGGTGTCTATGCGGACCTGCGCCGCATGGGTTCCATAGGCGTTGCCCTGGTAAGAGAACATAACGATGACTGCTACAAGGAACTGGTGGACCGTGGTGAATCCAATGATACCCGCCGTTTCCGGGATTTTGAAGAGTTCACATCCAGTAAGACTTCCAATATCAAGCCTATTTGAGGTAGACGCATGAACTTTCTTCTGCACTTGCTCCCCTTTCTGCTTTGCTTCTCTCTTCTCGGGGTCTCTGCGCAAGCGGATGCCCCGGAAGAGCCCCCGGAAGCATATAAGCAGTTTATTCATTCCCTTGGTCCGGATGACCCAGAGTACTATGATTTCTTCCAGGACGAGGACCCCTATTCCGACAACGCTGCAGACCTCTCTGATTCATACACTGAACCGGCTCCCGAAACGGAGCCGGAGACGGAGCCGGAAACGGAAGCACCGCCGGAAACCGAACCGGAAACCCAGCCGGAGACGGAACCGGAAACGGAACCCCCCACTTTTGAATCTCAAGATTCAATTCCCACTGACCCGGTAGAAGAGTCTACCGAACCTGAGGTAACAGAAGAAACGCAAGACCCAGATACCACTGTCCCCCTTCTCCAGGTCCTGGAATCCGTGCAAAATACTGAAAGTGCGTGCCAGTATATCGCCGGTTTCTGCCTGTTCTTTGTGGTCTGTCTCCTGTGTTACTTTTGCTATAGATTCTTTCGCATATTCTTTTGAAAGGAAGTGAAAATGTATGCCTACTATGCTCACTGCTGCCGCTTCTACCCAGCTTTCTTCTGTTGTGACTGGTGAAATGATGCAGGGTGTCCTGTCCGAGATTACCGGACTGCTGCCCGTGGTTATTCCCTTGATGGTCGGTTTCATCGGCCTGCGCAAGGGTATCCAGTTCTTGCAGAGTGTCCTGCACTCCGCATGACGGCAGCTCCCCCGGTCGATAAAGCCGGGGGAGCATTTTTGAATCTTAATATTCAAGGTGAGTGCCCTATGGACTATACAAATTTTTTCCTGGTTCTGATTTCCATTCTGTTTGCCCTTACGGGCATTTTCTTCTTTTCCTTCGCCTGTTACCTTGTTTTCTGGGGGTGTCCGATGTGAGTACAACAAAACGTGTAATCTGTATCCTGCTGTCCCTGGCCCTGCTCCTGACTTGGCCAGGCTTTGCTCAGCAAGCGGATGCTGTAGCCGGTGTAGATGACGCCGCCCTTGCGGTCGGTCTGCTGTTCTGCACCTGGGCAGGTGTGACCTTTGCCACAAATCAAGGCGCCTATAATGCCGTTTCTAATTTTCTGAATTCCTCTGTAAACGGCCTGAAAGCCTGTACAGAAGTTGTTGCAAAGAATCTCGTAAACGGTACCCTGACCTTGACAAAAGGTGTCAGGGACGCTTTCAATAGTATTCTTCCGGAGATCAATTCTAGGTTTCGGACTCCGGTAGGGTCTACAGAAGGCTCTTTGGTCGGCTCTGTCCCTGCCGGTGTTCCGATTGGTATTCCGTCTTTTGCCGATACCTCGTCTGCCTCTGACCTCAATTATTATTCCGCCGATTTGTTTGCCAAAGGTGCCTACCCTATTTCTGTTTCTACATCTCAGGGCGTTTATCAACTTGCACCTTATTTTAAGGAAAGCTATGAGGCTAAATTTGGTGTTTACGTTGTTGATCCCTCTGGTAAAACTAGTTTGGATTCTGGTCATATATTTATGTATTCCACAAAATTTATTGATTTCACTTCTTATTTTGTTGGAAATAAACTGTATTTTGCCGCTCATCATATTGACTATGGGAAAACTTATTTGACAACTATTTGCGCGTACACCTTTACCGATGTTAAAAGCTCTTCTATGAGCTTTCCGGCCTCGGAGGATGCTATTCCCTTCAATCGGAACCAAACCATTAACGGCACCCAGGCTCAAAATGCCCTTGGAACTGCTGACCTTCCAGATTCTCCTTATGGCGATAGCCGGGACCACAGCATTGACATAGCTGCTCTTCTCGCTGCCATTGCTGCCGGTTTGGCCGGGTCTGCTGCTGCTCCCGGTCTTAGTCCGGATGATTTAGTTCAAAGGTTAGTCGGTGCTTTACCTGGGGCTATCCCTACTACACCTCCAACGGAAGCAACGGAAGCCACCGAGGCCACCGAACCAGGCGATACGCCTTTGCCTATTACTCCCGATATTTTGAGCGGTATGTTTGGAGATTTGTTCTCTAAGTTGGAAGGGCTTTTTAAACAGCTCATTGAGCTTGTTGCTTCTATTCTTGCTCTCATTCAAACAGTCATTGATACCTTGGTAGCTGGTTTTAATGATGTTGTTACATGGTTTGGTACCATTGGTGATACCCTTTCCAAAGGTTTCGCCGATGTCATAACCTGGTTTGGTACTGTTGCTGATGCTATTTCTCTTGGCTTTGCAAATGCAAAAACTTGGATAGAGGCGCAAACAGCTGCCCTTCTTGCTACTCTAACGGTTATGGGGGATGCAATTTCCACCTTTTTCACTGTTACTTTCCCTGCCTGGATAACGGATGTAAAAGCCTGGGCTTTGGCTTTGCCGCAAACCCTTATAGATGCGCTACTAGCCGCTTTAGCGGCTGCCTTTGTTCCTGCTGCCGGATATTGGGACGCTAAAATAGTTGCCTGTAGGGCTGCTTTTCCTTTGTTTGACTCCATCATTTCCACCGGTAAAGGCCTTGGTGGCTTCTTTTCTGGTCTGGGCACCCGCCCACCTGTCATTTACATTGACCTTGGCAGCTCCACTTCCTGGGCCATTGGTGGTCGTACTATTTTCCTGGATTTGACTTGGTATTCCAAGTACAAGCCTACAATGGATAACGTAATTTCTGCTTTCCTCTGGCTCCTTTTTGCCTGGCGACTGTTCCTCAAGGTCCCTGGTCTTCTGCGTGGTGAAGGTGGCACCATTGATCGGCTAAACACTTATCTTGAACATAGGGATAAATAAGATGATTACTGAAAAGCTGATTGATATACTTTTTGCCGTGACTTCCGGCCTTTTCTCCATTCTCCCGGATGTTTCTTGGGATGTGAATACTTCTGCATTTGAGTACCTTCGTAGCGTTCTTGAAATGGTCTGTTACTTGATTCCCCTTGGAACTGTCAAAACCCTCATTGCTCTCATTATCTCTATCGCCGTCTTTCGTGCTATGGTTGCGCTCTTCTGGGTCATTCGTGACCTGCTGCCTTTTATTTGATAGGAGGTCCCTATGTTCAAACAAGGTTTTTCCATTGTCTTTACTCTGATCAAATTCCTTTCCTTTATCTTTATCCCCGTGGGCGTTCTATTTGGCGTGTTTGCCCTGCTCTGCCTGTCCTGGTATCTGGTCTTCCGCTTCTATTTCAAGTTGGAAATGAAACCCTCCGGCGTTGTGCGGGTCCCTCAACGGCCTATCTGGAAACAGCTTTTCTATGATGTTCCCAAACGCTACATTACCGATCTCTATGAACGGGAACCAGGCTTTTTCCAGCCTAGAGGTATTCATATGTTTTGCGGGGAACAAGGTGCCGGTAAAACTATCG